>JAUHYX010000327.1 GCA_030426285.1 bacterium | reverse complement strand
GTCTCCTTCCGCAATAATGGTGTAGATACGCTCTTTAATGTTCCCGTGCATTACCGCATTGTGTATCGCGATGAACACGCTTCACCTTCTGAGTTTTATCTTGGTCGAGATACCATTGAAGTGTTTCCTCCTGGAGTTCTCGATACGGTCACATTCCCGCGCTTCTCAACTACCTCTGGCGGGGAATTTGTCTCATATACTGGTATAGCAGCCGAGGATGATACATGGGCGTTGAACGACAGTCTTTCTTGGCGGACATTCTACACTGTAGCTAGCCTGGAGGTCGAACAGCCTCAAGCAGCAGCAACCATGCAGGAAGGAACATACACCTTTGTGACGTGGAGCAATAGTGGTGGAACTATAGAAACCGAAGCAGAATATCAGATTGGTAGTGGTGCATGGACAGAAATTGGCACCTCCAGCGATTCAATAGCCTGGGAACTGACAGTCACTCCCTCAGACTCAATTCGGGTGAGAGTCGTAGATTCGCAATACAGCAATGTTGCTGATACATCTGGTTGGTTTAGCGTCACTGCTTTGGAGCCTCCAACAAGTGTCAGTGTGAGTGAGGAAAATTCTCATGCATTTGTGCAGTGGACGGCAAGCACATCTGACTCGGTAGAACAATACTATGTGTATCGTGGGGCGAGCATTGGAACATTGCAATTGCTGGACTCGGTAGCTAGTTCTGCCTCCGATTACACCGATATTACGATTGAGGAGTGCGAAAACTATGTGTATGCTTTGCGATCTGTTCTGAGATCAACACTCTCTGAAAATTCCAATACAGACGAACTCAATACTGAAGGTTTGAATAGTGTTGGTGTAAGTGGTTTCAGTGTAAGTGATTCGTTTTTGGCAGGTGAGAGTCAGCTTTTCACATGGAGCATTGACGGATGCACAAATACACTGGATATTGATTTCAGTTCTGACAATGGACAATCATGGAATACGGTGCAGACAGTAGGTGGAGGAGTGACTGTAAGTATATTCAATGTTCCTGAAGTATCTACAACAACAGCTCTTATACGCGTTGGCAACAATGGAGTTTTCGGATACTCAGCCGTGTTCGAGATAACAACACTTGCTGCGCCTGAGCTTGAAGGACAGAGCAGCGGAAGTAGTGTTGATCTGACCTGGAACAATGTGCATAGTGGCGCGCAGTATTCTGTATATCAAAGCACAGGAGGAACCTATAGTGTTGTTGCCTCAATCAGTGATACGAACTTCACTGTATTACATCTGCAGCCCTCAGATCTGTACTCTTGGAAGATCGTTGCTTCAAAGAATGGATACAGTTCTCCGGAATCCAACACATTCTCATATTGTTTCGCAAAACCGACTATGTCGGCTCCATCGGGTATATGTGTCGGCACAACAGCGACGTTGTCGGTACAAGGAGTGTGGGACGCAGTTCTCTGGTCCAACGGAGCTACAACTCAAAGTATAACAGTTGCAGAGGCAGGGTATTATGCTGTTACAGTAGCGTCTGTTGATGGCTGCGAAGGTTCGACTTCTGTGACATTGTCCAGTTTCGACACACCACTTGCCAGTATTGAGGCTGACGGTCCAACTGCATTCTGCGCAGGTGAGAGCGTGACATTGACAGCGACAAGCGCAAGCGCGTATGTGTGGTCAAATGGCGCGACCACGCAGAGCATAACGGTAACAGACGCTGGCACATATACAGTGACCATCACCAACGAACTTGGTTGTGAAGCAAGTACATCACTCGCTGTGACAGTATTTGACGAACCAACACTTGTGCTTTCGGCATCAGAAATTGAAGTATGTGCAGGTGAAAGTATTACGCTGACGGCTGCAGGCACAGCGAGCAGTTATCTGTGGTCAACCGGCGAAACTACAGCAAACATTGTGGTCTCGCAAACAGGCACATACACTGTCACTGGCAGCACCCTCAATGGCTGCGAAACAACTTCTAGCATCGCGGTTGTTGTTCACGACAATCCAGTTGCAAGTATTTCCACTGACGGTCCGACATCATTTTGCGCAGGTGGGAGCGTGACATTAACAGCGACAAGCGCAAGTGCGTACATGTGGTCAAATGGCGCGACCACGCAAAGCATAACAGTGAGTGATGCAGGCACGTACTCCGTGACCATCACCAATGAACATGGTTGTGAGGCAAGCACATCAGAAACGATAGAAGTTTTTGCTACACCAACACTCGCAATATCAGCATCGGCAGAAGAAGTATGTGCAGGTGAAAGTATTACGCTGACGGCGTCGGGCACAACGAGTAGTTATCTGTGGTCGACCGGCGAA
>JAUHYX010000104.1 GCA_030426285.1 bacterium | reverse complement strand
TTTGCGCCGCGTTTTTCAGCACATGGTTCATTTGTAGATGTCTATGGTGTTGGTATCCTCTTTACTGGGCGTTCTGGAATAGGCAAGTCTGAAGTAGCACTGGATTTAGTCGAACGCGGACACAGATTGGTTGCCGATGACGTGGTTTTGATGATGCGACGCAACAACAATGTGATCATGGGCACCAGCAACAGCCTAGTGCGTCACTTCATGGAGATTCGTGGCCTGGGGTTTATCGATATTGAGCGCATGTTTGGAATGCGTGCAATCCGCTTTCAAAAGCGCCTTGAAATTATCGTTGAACTCGAAGAATGGGATCCAGAAGCGGAGTATACAAGAACTGGCCTACAGAATGAACGAATAAAGGTCCTCGGAGCTACAGTAGTTCACATAAAACTCCCGATTTTCCCCGGAAAGAACATAACGGTTATCGCCGAAACAATTGCTCTGAACTACCTACTTAAAGTCTATGGATACAATCCAGCTGAAGCGTTCTCTACCAAGCTCAAACAACAGATGGAAGCCCAACGTGCTGGTCAGGATTCGTCAAAACAGTGGTCTTTTCCGTATTTTGATGAAGACTTTGAATAACAGCCATCTATCGCTCAACTTATGAATACCAACGCCTCTATTTTTGTTGCCGGTGCTCGCGGCCTCGTCGGTTCAGCTATTGTTCGCAAACTTCGCTCTTCTGGATTCGACAATATTCTCACACCAACCAGTGCTGAGCTGGACCTGAGGGACCAAACTGCTACTCATGCATTTTTTAGAGCCAACACTCCTGAATATGTGTTCTTAGCAGCTGCCAAAGTAGGTGGTATCCACGCCAACAACACGTACAGAGCGGACTTTATTCTCGACAACCTGTTAATCCAGAACAGCGTTATCACGGCTGCCAAAGAGCATGGCGTTCAGAAGCTGCTGTTTTTAGGAAGTTCTTGTATCTACCCACGAGAATGTCCTCAGCCAATGCGCGAGGAATACATGCTCACCGGCCCGCTCGAACCAACGAATGAACCGTATGCAGTTGCTAAAATTGCCGGACTCAAATTGTGTGAAGCGCTCCAAGATCAGTACGGATTTAATGCCATCTCCTGCATGCCTACAAACTTGTATGGACCGAATGATAATTTTGACCTCCACAATTCTCATGTCTTGCCAGCTATGATTCGCAAGTTTCACGAAGCCAAACTCAACGGCAACGCAACAGTACATTTGTGGGGTTCAGGAACTCCGATGAGAGAGTTTTTGCACTGCGACGATGCTGCCGATGCCATGGTGCATTTGATGCAGAACTACAATGACAAGGTATTTGTGAACATCGGCACTGGCACGGATGTGACAATAAAAGAACTTGCCGAAACTATTCAACGTATTGTCGGTCACGAAGGTGCTATTGACTGGGATTCTACGAAACCAGATGGAACACCGCGAAAACTACTCGATGTTTCTAAGCTACATGCCACAGGGTGGAAGCACAAGATTGATCTTGAGCAAGGGATTCGCAATACATATGAGTGGTATGTAGCCTCCCTAGGCTAGGTTTTGCACTGCCAACAGGTCAACCATTTTGGTACATCTCACATGCTTGCTCTCCGTAAAAACGTGATTCCTAAGAGTTGCAACAATTGCAACCATTGTCACTTTATTGCGGGAGACCTTCATGATTACCAAGCTGTCGTTTGTGCTGCGTATCACAACATTGTGCATCTTGTTGTTATTGTTACTCATTCCAACGTCCTGGGTAGATGACCTTATTGGGGACAGACTCAACCAAAGAGAATATGCGGCTGAAGACATAGCTCAAGTGTGGGGTGGTAGGCAAGTTGTGGTTGGTCCCTACCTTCTGCTTGAGTATAAACAACTGACTGGCAAAGAACAGGAAGAAGCCTCCCGTCGCGTTGAACTCCTCCCAGCGCACCTTTCAGTCGATGCCAATGTCGAAGCCGAAGAGAGGTTTCGAGGGATCTATGGTATTCCCGTGTATACTTCCACAATTCGAGCGCAAGCCGAGTTTTCCGATGCGGTGCAAAAGCATCTCAGTAGTCTTGATAGCGCCTTTGATATAACATTGTCTCTTTGCCTCGGTGTGCAAGACAGAATTGGATTAAAAGACATTCAATCATGTACGATAAATCGTCAAAAAGTGAGCATGTATCACCACACTGGACATCGTTTGGCTGACTATGTCTTGAGTGCAAATATCGATACAACAGTACTTCGCGAAACCAATGCTGTAGAAATTGTATTCACTCTGCGCGGAACGAGAACTCTACACGTCGCAACAATCGGTTCAAAGAACGAAATCCACATGCAGTCAAATTGGTCAGATCCAAAATTCAATGGCGACTACTTGCCTACTGAGAGAACTGTCAGCGATGAGGGCTTCTCTAGCACATGGGAGATAAACAGTTTCACATCAGAAGAGAGTCTGAGTGGTTACACTCGAGCGGAAATTGCTTCACTCGGAAGTGTCGGTGCAGACTTGTTTCAATCCGTAAGCGGCATCACTCTGATTGACCGAATTACCAAATACGCCCTCCTTGTGGTTGCTCTTACTTTTGTCACACTCTTTCTTTTCGAAGTACTCTACAAGCTGCGCATTCATCCAATGCAATACACACTCATTGGACTCTCACTGATCGTATTCTATGTACTGCTCATTGGCGTTGGCGAGCACATGGACTTCAACATTGCCTATGCTCTAAGCTCTGCTGCTACAATCGCCTTGATATACATGTATATCAAGTGGACAACAAAGGTTCGCAAGTGTATATACACGACACTGGCTGTACTAGTAGGTGTGTATTCCTATATGTTTGTGCTCATCAGGCTTGAGGACTTCGCACTATTCGCTGGCAGCATTGGTGTATTCGCCGCATTAGGTATTGTGATGTTTGTAACGAGAAATGTGGACTGGTATGCACTACACCAGACCGAGCAGGTTGATTCTGGGATCAAGAATGGTGAGACAGTTGCAGACGAATAAAGAAAAGGGGGCGTGATATGCCCCCAGTTCTTTTAGCCTTTCATCACAAACCTGCTTACTTGCAGAGCTTGAGGTAACGTTCGTTGATACGTCCCCAGTGCAGGTTGTTCAGGAACTCATCGATATACGTAGCGCGACCTGGACCATGCAAGTGGTAGTATGCATGTTCAAACACATCGCAACTGATCAATGGAACACCGCCCCAAATTGCGCCATAGTGGTGTTCGTCTACGAGAACGTTCATGAGACGACCACTGTACAATTTGTCCATGCAAAGAACACCCCAGCCAGAAAGCTTCGCGCTAAATGCTGTTGCTTTGAAATCTTCTTTCCACTTTTCGATGCTACCAAATTCTGCTTCAATAGCAGCTACAACTTCTGGCCCTTTTGACGTGTCTCCGTCACCGCCCAGAACTTCCCAGTACACATCGTGCAAGAGCGCACCAGCGTGGTTCCATGTTGTTCTTCGCTTGAGCTCACCAAAGTGTGAGTAGTTGCCATTTGAACCGCTGCGATCGGCAGTTTCCAATTCTTTTTCAATTGTATTGAGGGCTGCTACATATCCTTTCTGATGCTTGTTGTAGTGCCAATCTGTTGACTCAGGTGACATTACATTTTTCAAGAGGTCTTTTGCCTCGTCGTCCGAATATGGACGTGGATTAAACTTCCATTCGTAAGCCATAATAACTCCTCTGTTAGACTGAAATTTGACTAGTTATCAAAATCTACAATCACTTCTGTTGTTAGTGGATGTGACTGACATGTCAGCACAAATCCATCTGCAATTTCTGAATCCGTGAGAGCTTCACGTTCATCCATGCGAACCTTACCTTTCACCAATTTGGCACGGCAAGTGCAACATACACCTAATTGACAAGCGTATGGAGGATCGATTTCTGCCTCAATCGCCGCGTTGGTTATGCTGTCACCTGCTGGCACGTTGATGATTGTATCGTTACCTCCAATGCGCAGTGTAACTTTGCTATCCACTGGTGTATCGGAAACAACAACCTCCTCACCCGTGTTTTCAACGGTTGCTGACATCAAGTGGTCACTGCTAGTCTTTTGGGTAAAGTACTCGCGGTGCACATTGCTGTGCGGTACATGCAAGTCGTCTAGCGCTTTTTGCACTTCTTGCATCAGACCAGAAGGTCCGCACATATAATACTGCGCATCCGCTGCACTGCTTTTTGCAAGTGACGGCAAGATCATCTTCAACCTGAATGCGTCCATCCGGCCTTTTTGTCCGTCCCATTCCGCATGCGGCCGAGACAGTACATTCGCCAGTGTAAAGCGCTCAGAATATTTTTCTGCCAAAGCAAGCAACTCATCGCGAAAGATGACATTGTCCCATTCTCTATTGCAATACAGCATAGATACAGTGCTTTGCTCTTCTTCGAGCAAGATGCCCTTGAGAATTGACATAATTGGAGTAACACCTGATCCTGCAGCGACCAATACATAGTGTTGTTTGCGCGCACTGTCGGGAGACATTGTAAAGTTCCCCATTGGCGGCATCACATCAACATCATCACCTGCCGCTAGAACGTCATTGACGTAATTGGAGATCACTCCGCCTTCTACTCTCTTTACTGCAACTTTGAGAGGTTCGCCGGCCAAAGAGCATGTGCAAATAGAATAAGAACGCCGTTCTTTCTTTCCTGCCGGACGGATTGTTAGGTATTGTCCTGGCACATACGTGTATACTTCTTTCAAAGTGTCGGGTACGTCGAACGCAACCACAACAGTATCGGGGGTTTCCCTGTGCACCTCACGTACTTTCAGGGTGTGAAAATCTACGGCCATTCCCGTGTGATCTCCTTTGGCTAATTCCATTACATAAAACCGAGTTCAAGCAAAGCAGCTTCTGACATCATATCTTTTGACCACGGCGGGTCAAACGTAAGTTCAAGTGTTACATTCTCAACATCAGGCAGTGTTGCTACGCGCTGACGAATCTCCTCCGGCAAGCTTCCTGCAACGGGGCAGTTTGGGCTTGTAAGGGTCATCACCAAGTGAACATTACTGCTGTCATCAATTTCAATATTATAAATCAATCCAAGCTCGTAAACATCAACCGGAATTTCAGGATCATAACATGTTTTCAGTACACTCACGACTTTGTCTTCTAGAGTGACTTCTTTGTTTTGATCTTCTGTCTCGGTTGCTGTGTCAGATTTGCTGCCAAAATTAAACAGTCCCATTCTGTCTTACTCCGTTGTCACTTCATTGGTGTTGTCAATTGCAGCCTGCATCGTGTGCCAAGCTAAACTCGCACATTTCACTCG
The DNA here is from genome assembly GCA_030426285.1 of bacterium. GTDB lineage: Bacteria > Bacteroidota > Ignavibacteria > Kapaibacteriales > UBA7675 > JAUHYX01. The sequence goes on along the minus strand of JAUHYX010000104.1, from coordinate 6,240 downwards.
AGAAGGGAATTCCCTTACACCAGCGAACACCGCTAGTTTCCCATAAACATCAACATCGGGTTCAATTGAATCGTCAACTATAAGCTTGTGGAATGCTTCAAACAGTTTTTTTGCTTCTTCAACAGATTTTCCGCGTACGATGTCTGTCATGATCGATGCCGACGCTTTAGAAATAGCGCAACCAGCACCTTTAAAATGTGCGTCTTCTATAACACCATTATTAACTGTCAGGTAAACATGCACCGTGTCGCCGCATAGTGGGTTGTGCCCATTGGCGTCGTGAGAACAAGAATCGGGTGTTCCAAAATTGCGTGGATTCTTGTTGTGGTCTAGTATTACCTGTTGGTATAATTCTTTTATCTCGTCGTTCATCCGAACATTTCCCGTACCATTTGTAATGCTTCAACTAGCCTGTCGGCTTCTTCACGAGTATTGTACATCGTGAATGATGCTCGCGAGGTTGCAGGAATTCCAAATTTCTCCATAACTGGCTGCGTGCAATGGTGGCCTACGCGAATGGCAACACCCTGACGATCAACAAACGAACCAATGTCATGCGGATGTATTCCGTCCATAACAAAAGAAATCACACTGGCTTTGTTCTCAGCAGTTCCGATGATGCGCAAACCGTCAATTGTCTGCAGCTTTTCGGTTGCGTATGCCAGCAAATCTTGCTCATGCGCATGAATTGCGTCATAGCCGATACTGTCTACGTACTTCATGGCTTCTGCAAGCCCGATTGTACCGGCAATATTTGGCGTACCGGCTTCGAACTTAAACGGTAGCGAATTGTACTCCGTTCCTGAGAAAGACACAGAGCGAATCATGTCGCCACCACCGTGAAACGGAGGCATGTTTTCCAATATTTCTTCACGTCCGTACAGTACGCCGATTCCGGTTGGGCCAAATAGCTTGTGTCCGGAAACGGTGTAAAAATCACAGCCCAACTCTTGCACGTCAACTCGCATATGAGGAGTAGACTGCGCACCGTCCACCAACACTGGGATGTCATGTGAGTGAGCTATATCGATGACTTTCTTGATTGGATTGACAGTTCCCAAAGAATTGGAAACATACACCATACTCACGAGCTTTGTGCGTTCGTTGATCAACTGTTGAACGTCTTCAATACTAATCTCACCGCTGTCCGAAATCGGTACAACCTTTAACGTGCATCCGCGTTCTTCACACAGGATTTGCCATGGAACAATATTAGAGTGATGTTCCATTTCTGAAACGAGGATCTCATCACCTTCACCTATTTGCGAGCGACCAAATGTATATGCTATCAGATTAATAGCTTCGGTTGTTCCGCGAACAAACACAATTTCTTTCTCGCTGCGCGCGTTCAAGAAGTTCTTTACTGTTGTTCTAGCTCCTTCATAAGCCTTGGTGGCTTTTTCACTGAGGAAGTGAACACCACGGTGAATGTTTGAATTTTGTTCACGGTAGTATGTATTAACTGCGGCAATTACACACTGCGGCTTTTGCGCCGTCGCGCCGTTGTCCAAATACGCCAATTCACGACCATACGGCTTTTGTTGGAGTATTGGGAAGTCGCTGCGAATGGCGTCAACATCTAGAGCGGTTGTCAAGTGTGTTTGGTCAGACATGTGGTCACCAAGATTACATTGTTGCGAGCTGTTGTTCTACAGCCTGCAAAACAGTTTCTGCAATGTGTTCGTTGCTGATATGTTCTACAACTTCAGCGGCGAAAGAATGCAGCATGAGTGCCCGCGCTTTGTCGTGACTCAAGCCGCGTGAACGCAGGTAAAAGATTGCTTCTTCGTCGAGCTGCCCCGTTGTTGAACCGTGCGAGCAGCGCACATCGTCTGCAAAAATTTCCAACTGAGGAATACTCGTTGCGCGTGCGTCATCGCTTAAGAGTATGTTGCGATTTGATTGATACGCTTCTGTCTTTTGAGCGTGTTCTCTCACAAATACTTTGCCCGAGAATACGGCATGCGCTTTACCGCCTACGACGGTTTTGTACAATTCAGAAGAAGTACAATGTGGCACAGTATGATCAACAACAGTGTTGTTGTCGATATGTGCGCTGCCACTTCCCAACGTCAAACCGCTGAGATCTGAGTGTGCGCCTTCTCCACCCAATCCCATATACACGTTGTTGCGGCGCTTACCGCCAGTCGTGATCGTTACCAACTTTGCACGGCTATCGCGCTCTTGATGAATCACAGTACTGTCTACATGCAATGTTCCGCTTGTGCCGAACTGCACCTTTGTGACATCCACCTGTGCATTTGCTTGTACATGCACGCTCAAGAGTGAATTAGCCAACACCGAAGTGCCCGATGTTCCTTGTTGAACATACAAGACTTCTGCTTTACTATTCGCCTCACACACCATGGAATGCCAGAGTGAGTGCTGCACTTTTGCACCGGATGTGAGCTCGACGACTGCAATCGGCTTTGTTGAATCAAAGTCTGCTGTCACGCGAATCACACCACCGTGTTCAGATGAGGCAAGAGCCAAATCTGCAACTGAGTGTAAGTCTGTGGCTGCGTCCTTCCCTTTCAAACTCTCTACCAGCGCTGGACTCGTGCGCGAGTTTTCAATACTCACACCTGCTAGCTCAGGTAAGTTTGAGAGGTCTTCTCTGTATTCGCCATCAACAAAAACGAGGCACACGTCGGACACGGTATAGCACCACTGTGGCACGCTACCAAAGTCGTGTTGCTCGTCAGTTGTAGCATCACGTAGGAGCGCATTCAAATTCGTGTACTTCCACGCTTCGTGCTTGCGATGCGGAAATCCGCTTTCAGCAAATCTCGCAGCAGACGCCGATCGAACTTTGCCGACATTTGAAGATGCTTCTTCACCTGCAATTTCGCGACACACTTGCTTGAGAGATTCGTCAATGCGTGTTTGTTCCATATTCAATCTATAACTCGCTTATAATTCTTCAATGTTCGTTTACGCTACTACTTCGTCCTTAATCCAATCATACCCCTTTTCTTCCAATTCCAAAGCGAGAGACTTGTCACCCGACTTCACAATCTTACCTTCGTGCAACACATGCACAAAGTCTGGAACGATATAGTTGAGCAAACGCTGATAGTGCGTGATAACTATGAAGGCATTGTTTTCATTTTTTAGTGTATTAACACCATTCGCAACTGTCTTCAAAGCATCGATATCCAAGCCTGAGTCTGTCTCATCAAGAATAGCCAACTTTGGTTCAAGCATGGCCAACTGGAAAATTTCGTTGCGTTTTTTCTCACCACCTGAGAACCCTTCGTTTAGCGAACGAGAGGTCAGGTCTTTTGATATTTCTACAACCTTCATCTTTTCCTTCATTGTCGCCAAGAAGTCCATAGCATCGAGCGGAGATTCACCGCGATATTTGCGCTGCTCGTTCAGAGCTGTGCGAAGAAAGTTTGTAGTGGATACACCCGGAATCTCAACTGGGTATTGAAATGCTACAAAAAGTCCTTCGCATGCGCGTTCTTCTGGGTCCAAGTCAAACAGATCCTTGCCATCAAACTCTGCTGATCCACCTGTAACTTCAAAGTCCTCTCGTCCTGCTAGAACAGATGACAGCGTACTCTTTCCGGCACCATTTGGCCCCATAATCGCATGAACTTCGCCAGGGTTTACCGTAAGGTTCAGCCCGTTCAAAATGGTTTTGCCTTCAATACCGGCAGTTAAATTCTTTACATCTAATAATGCACTCATACAATGTCCACATTTACCGCGTGTGCGGAGTTTGTTGTATATATTTTTTGATTGTTATCCTACAGAGCCTTCTAGGCTAATTTCGAGCAGCTTCTGTGCTTCTACGGCAAATTCCATTGGCAATTGATTCAGAACTTCTTTGCAGTAACCATTTACGATTAGGTTGACTGCCGTTTCTGTGTCAATTCCGCGTTGATTGCAGTAAAACAGCACGTCTTCACCAATTTTAGAGGTGGTTGCTTCGTGCTCAATAATTGCCCCAGTGTTGCGCGTATCAATGACCGGGAATGTGTGAGCTCCACACTGATCTCCCATCAACAGAGAATCGCACTGAGAGAAGTTGCGCGCATTGCGAGCGCGCGGGTTCACCTGAACCATGCCTCGGTAGCTATTCTGACTGCGACCTGCTGAAATACCCTTTGACACGATATTGCTCTTCGTGTTGTTGCCTACATGGATCATCTTGGTTCCGGTGTCTGCTTGCTGCATATTGTTCGTAACAGCAACCGAGTAAAACTCACCGATTGAGTCATCACCTTGCAAGATCACAGATGGATATTTCCACGTAATTGCAGAGCCAGTTTCCACTTGCGTCCACGATATCTTCGAACGTTCACCTTTACAGATCCCGCGCTTGGTTACAAAGTTGTAAATACCGCCTTTGCCGTCTTTGTCGCCAGGGTACCAGTTCTGCACTGTTGAGTACTTTACTTCGGCGTCTTTCATCGCCACAATTTCTACAACAGCTGCGTGTAGTTGATTCTCATCGCGCATTGGAGCGGTACATCCTTCAAGGTAACTCACGTAGCTGCCTTCGTCGGCAACGATGAGTGTACGCTCAAACTGTCCTGTTCCCGCAGCATTAATACGGAAGTACGTGCTCAACTCCATCGGGCAGCGAACGCCTTTTGGTATGTAGCAGAAGCTACCGTCCGAGAACACAGCTGAATTCAATGCCGCAAAGAAGTTGTCACCCGCTGGTACAACAGAACCGATATATTTTTGAACTAGCTCCGGATGCTCTTGCAGAGCTTCACTCATAGAACAAAATATAATGCCGAGTTCAGCGAGTTTGTCCTTAAATGTTGTTGCAACAGACACCGAATCGATAACAGCGTCAACCGCAACACCAGACAAACGCTTTTGTTCGTCGAGCGAGATTCCCAAACGGTCAAATGTGCGCAGCAATTCAGGGTCCACCTCGTCCAAGCTCTTCAGCTCTTTCTTTTGCTTAGGTGCGGCGTAGTACGAAAGGTCCTGGTAATCAACCGGTGTATATGTCACATTCCCCCAATGCGGCTCCGTCATCTTCTGCCACAAACGAAATGCTTTGAGTCTCCACTCAAGCATGAACTCGGGTTCGTTCTTGCGCTTCGAGATCATGCGAACAACATCTTCGTTTAACCCTTTCGGATCGATATCTTGTTCAATGTCAGAAACCCATCCGTGCTTGTATTCGGATCCGGTTACTTCTTCGAGTATTTGTTGACTGTCACTCATTGTGTTTCCTACTTTTCCTGATTAAGCCGCGAACGAGCTGCCGCAACCACAAGTTCTCTGCGCGTTTGGATTGTCGAATGTGAAACCGCGGCCATTAAGTCCGTCGGTAAAATCTATCTGCACACCCAACAGGTAGAACAGGCTCTTGGGGTCGATAAACACCTGCACTCCGTCGAGGTCTGCAATTGTGTCAGCTTCCTTACTGCTCTCATCGAATCCGAGATTGTACATGAGACCCGAGCATCCACCGCCTTTAACCGCAACGCGCAGTCCAAAGGTTTCAGGTATTTTGTTCGAGTCTTTGATAGACTTTACTTGCTCTACGGCTTTGGAGGTAAACGTGATGATGTCCGTTTCACCTGCTCCGGTAATTCCCGATAGGATTGTGTACATGCCTATGTCCTCTCAATCGTGACGAGTACCGGCTCAGCCATTTCAGCAATGGATATCGATGCCAGCACTTCGTCTATTTTATGTTGAATTTTCAGTATGGGATCTTTGATCGTGCAATTCTCCTGAACTTCGCACGAACAATCGTCTGCTTCGGAAAGACACCGAACCAGCGCTTGTTTGCCTTCAATTGCCTGTAACACATCGGCAACGGATACTTCCGATGCCGGTTTTGCTAATTGGTAACCGCCGCGCTTTCCCTGCTGCGACTGCACTAATCCAGCGCGTTGCAACTGCTGCAGATTCTTCGACAAAAAGTCAAACGACAATTCAAAGTTCTCGGCCATTTCTTTGACAGAAACAACCTCGCCTGCATTGCGCGTTGCCATGAACTGCAATGCCAGCAAACTCAGCTCTATGCGTTTGGAGAACTTTAACATCACGTAACAAGACTAAATGAGTCCTATTTTATTGCTTGCAGATACACAAAATACGACTAATTAAGTCCTATTCCAACAAACCACGCTTTACGACTACGTGAGAAGTCCCTCTTCAGCTAGGCTTGTATAGCTCTCTCCCGCTATAATAATATGGTCGTGCAAGGGAATACCTACTATGCCCCCTGCTTCTACAAGCTGCTTTGTTACTGCTATG
>JAUHYX010000326.1 GCA_030426285.1 bacterium | reverse complement strand
CCGTTTCTTTGGGGACATTGTGTCCTGACGACGTCACTACTCAAACGGTCACACTCATCAACAGTGGCGATGGTGCCGGACAATTCACAGTACAGCATCAGGTTCCTGGTTTGCGAGTCACACAAATAAATGGAATCCCTGGGGTAGTAGATGTAGCCCAAAGTGTTCAATTGTTGTTTGAGTTTGCCAGTGAAACCCCTGGCAGAATACAAGGAACGGTTGAGTTGCACTTGCCTTGCGATGAAATACTTGTTGTTTCACTGAATGGTTTGGTCGTTGACGCGAGAGTTGCCGTAGCTCCAGAGGCAATACAGCGCACTGCGTCTTCGCTAGCACCGTCGCGCATAGCCATAGACACACGCAACATTGGTACCAGTGAAGTAGTTGTGTCATCAGTTCAGTTTGAGCCACCCACACCGGGTATTGGCATTGAGTTTTCGCCAGCAGCTCTTTCTCCGCAGGCCGTGCATACATCGTATCTCACAATTGATATAGCCACAGAAACCACAGTATCAGGCATTGTTATTGTAGAAACTCAGAGCATCTGTCCGAGCATCGACACAATTCCAGTTGACCTTCTAATCAGCGATGTCGCTCACAGCTATTCTCGCGACTCAATAGACTTTGGAGACATACCCTGTCGTGACAGTGTCTTTACGCAGACTTTCAATCTTGCAAATATTGGCAGTGAACTCATTCCCGGCATAAGGGCTTCCATGCAGACAACCAGCACTGTCTTTCGTGTCGATCCGAATGTATCTTTCGATCTAGCCCCGAATGAAGAGCAAGAGTTTGTCGTGTCCGCTGATATTGGAGCATTGTTGCCGGGCATATATACTGACAGCGTGAGAATTCTGTCCGATGACGGCAGTGTTGACGACATTATCCCGGTTACAATGCGCGTGTATCAGCCTGAATTTTCTGTTGAAGCATTCGTGGACGGAGGGTATGTAGAGTATGGTGAAACAGGAGAGATCGTTATATCTGTGTTATCCAATGCTGGGGTGCCGGTAGAAGTAACTTGTTCGCAATGTGAACCAGAATGGGAATTTGCTGCACAGTACAATGTCACCAGTTCTCAAACAGAACAATTCATACCAATATCGTTCACTCCATCTACATCTGGAAGTCACAGTCTTGATGTAGTAGTAACACTTGGTGATAATTGCGTGCAAGAGTTCAAGACAACAATTGCAGTGCAAGTACCTCATGTAGTTGACTTAATTGCCGACGAGCATTTCATAGATGTTGGGGGTGAGTACGCATTGCCGATTCGTTTTCGGGGTCCGATTGCAGAAATTGACGATGGGGAGTACACGGTTGTTATGAGTTTCGAACCAGAATTTATCGAGCCATTGCAACTTCATTCCGCACTTGACGAAGGTGTAACAACACCAAAACCAGAGTTTTTGGTCACAACAAACACCTTCACAATACGGAAGCTGACTGACACATTGCAACAATGGTATGTGTCTGACACATTGTTATTCGTCGACTTTCTTGGGCTTGTGAACGATGGCGGCACATTTGATTGGGCATTTGAACAAGCGACATTTAGCGGTCCAGACAGCGTTAGAATCAACACGTACGACGGTCGTCATATCTTCACTGGCATGTGCGTTCCTCTGTATGGTGTCATCAAAAGCATAGGTGAAGTGAAAATAAATGTGCTCGGGAATGGCTCAAACAAGCCATTTCTGAGTGTTAGTGCGAAAAAAGATGAAAAAATCTCAATTTTCGTACACGATAATCTCGGAAGGGTCGTCAAGGGTGTTCATGGCGTTCAAATCCATAACGGTGAGAACATCTTTGACATCACAAACGACCTGGCGGCGGGCATCTACTTTGTAGAGGTCCGACACCTTTGGCTCAAGTACACACAAACAGTTCATGTTGTGAAGTAGGAGAGTCAAAGTGAAAACAAGAACGCCAAAACAAATGTGGATAACTTATTTCACATTTCGATAAAAAAGTTCTTGCTTTCAGATGAAAGTCGCCGTAAGTTTGTAGCTCTTCTGATCGCGGCGGCAACGCCACTGACACTTGCGAAAGCGGGTGAAGAAAACAGGGATCGGGAGGCGTTCTTTGAAAACAGGAAGCACATGAAGGCAAGGAAAACGCGAGAGCATAACCTTGTCAATAACTGACGAGTATAACGACCTGATCTTGATTTGATACAAGTATTGAATTGGGAGAAGGCAACCTGAAAACAAACAGGTAATCAAACTGTTTCGATATTTGAGATAACATCAAAAGATATACAACGGAGAGTTTGATCCTGGCTCAGGACGAACGTTGGCGGCGTGCTTAACACATG
>JAUHYX010000325.1 GCA_030426285.1 bacterium | reverse complement strand
GATCGTTTGCATGGTGATAGACTCACCTTTGCTGTTTCATATCGTTTAAATGAAGAAGAATTTACGCATGCATTGGAGTTTGACAACACGCACACGATATCCTCTTCGAACACTATACACCTAGTTTCCAATATTGAAAGAATAGGTCAAGAACTTGACAACAGCACACTACTCGGCTATTCGGGTGGCACAACATTGTCTCTGGATGAAAACAATTCCATTGTTATTACTGAAAGCTACTATGACCGATATTCAATCGATGTGGGAAGTTCAAGAGTGGTCTCCGATAACAACATTCTCGATGCTCAAATTGGTACGAAGAATCGAATACTGAATGCGGTGTACCTAAACGCAGAGAACGATATAGTTGGAACCAGTTTTGACGAATCGCTGCAAAACGTCAACCAATTCTTGTTAGCCATAAATGGGCATTACCCTGAAAGCTGCGTGTTCACGAAGCGCGGACAAAACATCATGTATACAACCCCCGACACCACAGTCAGTGTGAGCGAATCTGGATTGTTGGTTGATGTTGTCTGGCTTTCCAACAGGAGTGAACAGGGTGTACTTGTTGTAGACACAACAGAGAACAGCGTTAATATCTTTCAACCGAAATACACTTCAGCTGGTGTCGAACTGATTACATTCAACGTGGTTGCCCGAAGCACAGACAACATACATTGGGTTGATGTATTGGAGAGCGAGGGAGGAGTCTTTCAAGATTTGGTGTGGATTCAAGATGGATTTCTACGATCACTTTCACGAAACAGTATCCCTCTTGAAACATGCCCAGTCGACAGCATTGTTTCCTTGGCCTGCATTGACGCGAATCTAGATGACCAAATAGAATTGGTTGTTGTTGATACGTCCGGGGACTTGTTGCATGTGTTCTATGATTTTCGGGAACATACGTGGCATACCATTCGTTCATTGCGCGGTCAGGGGTATACTTCAGTTTCGGCCAAGAATGTTGATTTGTCACCCTATCAAGACGTGGTAGCCTACCGAGCAGATGGAACCGTTGATTGGTATTCTAACTCGTTACCCGATATTTCATCGTCGATTCATGGGGATGTCTCGTCGCGATACGTTTCACATGACACCGGAGAGATCACGATCAGGAATACATTTGAACTGTGTAATGTTCAGCCAGAGGAAGTGTCTGTGTTCACTGAATTCATGGGTACAATAGATCAGGAGTGCGAGATTTCAGCAACCGAAGAGGCGGTTAAGATTCAACTTCCTCAGCTTGTCTCGGGAGACCGAGTCTATGTTGAGCTATTGCAGTCGTCGTGCGACTGGTATGAGGAGGCATTGTACCGCAATGTGATGTTCAAGGTGCAAGGAGAAACAACCACCACAAGTGAATTATTCCCATTGTATTCGTCTAACACTCCACTGCCAAATTATGGTTTTGTTGTTCCCGAAGGATCGCCTACAACTGTTGGTTGGCTGCGAGACGGTGCTGAAACAAATGCCATACACTTCAGTGCTGACAAAGGTATGTGGATTGGCGAAGAACTGAGAACTGAGCTGAACGTGCAACCACAGACCGATCACATGGTTGGTGGCTTTGGCGCACGTGTTCCCGCATTTGTAACCGGTGTTGATAGTGGATTTATGATGATTACTAAATCCGATACAATGTTCCTAGATGTGCACACATATGGAGTAAGCGCGTTTCCACACTTTCATCACTACGTTGTTCAATCGCCCAATAACATACCCTTTGTGATAACAGGTAGTCAGGGTGCAAGACTACTGTCGAGGGAAGATGACTCGTGGCAGGGATTTGAATTCAATGCAGTACCAAGTTTTGAAGATGTCGACAATAACGGAACTCAGGAGGCTGTTATTTCGAGTTCGATTGTGGAGTTTAGATTGAAGTCAAACGACAATGAACAACCAGTACATGCAAATCAAATACCATGGTATGTCACTCCGCTACATCTCGACAAGTATCGTGTTATTGATGTTATGACATACAACTATACACACAAACAACTAACCATTGAAATGAGAAGCGCTGAAGGTACTACAACACAAGTAGTTGATGGGATTAGCAGCTTTGCTAGTGTTGCAACCTATGACATCAATGGCGATGGATATGAAGACGTATTTCTACAGCAGTACCTCGATGAAGGAATCATGCTTCTTTCCAATGTTGATGGAACCTACCAGAAGGTGAGTACAAACCCATTTGGACAGTCGTCAGCACCAAGGTTCAACGCTTTTCTGAAGTCCTCCTTTTCAGCCTTAGCAGTGAGGAAAATAAAAGGAATGCTGGCTGTGGATGGGTTTTTCATAACCAAATACAAAACTTCA
>JAUHYX010000103.1 GCA_030426285.1 bacterium | reverse complement strand
TCATTGCCAAATGACCTGCCGTTAACCGCGCGATTGGACACAAATGCTCCGCGCGCAAAGTCACAACTCGCAAATGAGGGCGAGCCATCCAATTGTACTGTACTAGCCTTTTCCGTACTTGCGTTAACAGGCGAGGGTGCGCGTCGTACTCCAATTTGGTCTCCGGTTTCACTATCATATTCGGCTATATACATAGCACGTGAGCGAGCATCCTCAACAGATGCCTGGCTCAACAGATTCGTAGATGCCGTAAACCATACTTCAATGTGGCCGCGCTCATTATAGCGAATTGCGGGGGTGTATTCATCAGAAGTTGGACTGTTGAACTCAAATCGCTGCATCTCCTGCGCTACGGCTGAGACAGTGCAAACAACGCTGAGACAAAACACCGCGATGAGAGCATACATGTATGTACACAAGTTGTTATTCATAGTCATATCCGTTAGAACCTGTCCGGTGGTGGGAATATCAACTTAACGTCTGGCAACCTATCATTGGTGCGCCTACTTATATCACTCACATACACCAATCCGCAAACAGATACTCCACTAGCATACTCATAGTAGTACGCAAATAGGTCGCCGGCACGCACTTCTGGGAATGGATCCCAATTTTGCTCGGCATCTGAACAATCAAGTGGGTCAAATTCTCGCTTCCAGGAACAAACGGGCGAACCATTGGCACCAACTGGACGCGACTCTATGAACTGGTAATACACGGCAGGAGTTGGTTTTCCAGCTTGCCCAAGCACAGCCGTGCCAGCGCCTTCGTCAACCGACTCTACCGCAAAAATCACATTCAAAAACTGTCCTTGATCCTGTACTTTTGTCACCTCAAGTGTTTCTTCATTAAATGAAACACCTAAGTACAATGGCCCTTCTGTGTCTGTTGCTCCCCACTCTGGCAATGCAAACTCGTTCTTCTGGCAGCAGTTTACTTTGTTCGTATCGGCAGCGCCTACCACCTCAAATGTGGTATCGCAGCCACCGGAAGTTGAAACGCGAACCTCGGCAAAGAACGCGAGCGGCAGATCGTTTATATCAACACCCATATTGCGCCGCGGATAGAACGACAACTTTCCGTCAACCTGCCCACCTGGCTCCAACTCGCCCCGTAATCGTGTAGTTGAATATGTTTCAAAGTAGAACAGAGAATCATACTCTGAAGTCACTTGTATATCGTACGTGACTGGGCAATTGCCTGTATTGACAACTCGAACTGTTTTGTCCTTTGAGACATCCGGGACAACATCATAACAATTGTACATTACTTGGTGAAATACGAGATTCGAATCGGCCTGTGCGCTTTGTATCAAAGAGACTTGTTCTACGGCACAGCTCACCTGTCCCATGTGCGCGACCACAATGTACGTCAACACATGGCAGGGTTGCGGATCACTTTGAGGCGCATCGCTATTGTTTAGCCACACCTGGTATGAGATAGTGTCGCGAACCTCTTGCACCATGTCGTCATACGATGCTTGTATGCCTACGTTTGGAATGACATCACCAAACGCTACTCGTTCACCTGCCAGATTCTGTACAATCGTAAATACATCTGAATTCTCTAGATCGTCGATAAGCTCAAATGTGTACTCACACTCACTTGAGGTGTTGTTTCTCATTTCGGAATTGTCGAACACAACTGTAGATTGCTCACCCGGACATAGTGTGTCAGTTGCTTCTTCCATAACAACATCCGGATCGTCGCCACATTCACATCCTTGACACTCTACAACTTCAAATGAAAAGTCAAACTCAACGCTTCCTGACTGAGCTCCGGTTGCTGAGAGTATTGTATAGGTATTTCGATCTACAAACACAGCACTGTTTACGTCAATATCAATTTGAATGACAGCGCTCTCTTGGGGTTGAAGTACAAATGGAGATACAAGAATATCGCCTTGAAGGCTGCGAACAGAAAACGAGTATTCGCTGCGAGTTGGCGCTGGCATTGTGAACTCAGTTGCTGTTGGGCAATCATTGGTGATGAGAAATGACAGTGTCTCCTGCACACTCTCACCAACAGGGATGCATGGAAGAGTCACGTGGTCAATCGAAGTAGAAGCATCTACACCACAGCCAACAGCCACAGACTGCCAAAACTGAAAGATTTGGGTAGAGTTAGCGCAGGGAATATCAATGGTTGTATCTATAATTGCTGGTTGATACCCAGTGGGCGCAATGGCCTGAACTCGCCATTGAAAGCGACCGCTAGCATTGATTTCAGCCGAAACCACATTGCGACCAATACTATCGGGATCGCTAAATGTCCCTACAAGTCCATTTGTTTGTAAATCAGTAATTGTAATTTCAACGCCTCTCACGGCTTTTCCTGCTCCGTCTTTGGCTAGGAATGTCACTTGCGATTCCACGCCAATTTCAGAAGGCTCTACCGGATCCTGGCAAGAAGCTAGGAATCCGAAACAGAGCAAGATGCACCATACTGCGAATGATCCTCGCAGCTGTGTAGTTATCTCCACCATAGCATATATCCGAATCTTAACTCAACAGTATGTGTTTCGTTTGTATTGACGAGGAACAGATCTTCGCAATTTTCACAAGGCGTGCGTACACTTAGCTTGTAGTATTCGTAACCAAGTCCCACAAAGAACCAATCAAAAGAAGCGATGAGTCCACCGCCAGCGTACCACTGACCATAGTCGTCTGGATTCACTGACGGATTTTTCCCGGCCCCTTCAAATCCTGAATTCAGTAGAGTTCCGCCTTCTACAAATGCATCCAATCTAAAACCAGTTGCATATTCACCTTTTTCGCGCAGTAGCACGGCAGTTGAATCGGTACGGCCAAATCTCTGTAATTCTTCATAATCATCATTGGGTGGTTGCACTGGTGTTGCGTTGCCAGGATACTGAAAACTACACATATCAGGCATGTATTTTATTGTATCGACAATCTCACTGCCACTTACAACATTCATACGCAACTGAGCTCCTATTGGAAAACGCATTCGACCAGACTCAACTGCAATTCCCAATTGAATAGCAGGAAACACCGAGTTACCGAGTACACCATTAAATGGGGACACATTGGCTTTCAACCCAAACAGCAGCTGATCTACCCCTACTTTGCGATCAGACTCATCGGCTCCTGCATACGAACCAAAGACACCTATATCAACAACATTGTTCAACGGGGCGAGTTCTTCCACTTTTTGATATTCCCTCACTGGGAGAATATCTCGCGATAGCGGAGCGTGAGTTCCGCCTATACCGCCACTAGTATAGCGAACCACATGGTTGATGTTGTAGACTGTGTCCACTAGGCTGTCTCCAACCATTCGAAACACTCTTATGCCTTGAACGAGACCTGTGCGAGCCTGCAGAAAGTCGCGTTGAATACCCACTACATTCTCAACCAACGCCCCATCATGCAACACAACATCCATCACGGTGTCTTGCACGCCAGCAACTGTATTCCAGTCGCAAGGGATTTGAGTCGTCTCTTGGGACTGTGCCGAAGAAGAAAAGATGGCAACTACACATAGAAATGCAAGAACGTGCTGCATGATTTTACGACCACATATCATATTTACAACCAAGCTATTAATCTCTACCAGGAGAATTGTTTACCGGAGTGTGACACGAGTCTCCGCGAGGAATAAACAGTACCGGAAGATGGATTCCAATTTTTCTCGTACACCAATCCAATCCCAGCAACATAGTACTGTCTCAAGTAATTGTGATCAGTCCAATACATAGTTATTCTCTCGTCGATAACAGCCACATCATTAAAATTCCTGGAACTACCCCTTTGCGGTTCAACCAATTTTGTGCTAAACACTCCGTCACAATCAAACTCGCTTTCAAAACCACCTGACAAATAGAAGTCCCACGATTCACCCCAACTCACATCTGAAGGCCACAGTAACTTGAGCTTATTATCTACTCTTGCATAAACGCCATATTCATCAAAGTACATCTGATCGTACCACGCATTTTGAACTGTGTGCGACAGATCAAATTCCATGGCAGATTCAGGCGGATATACTGACCGTACTTCAACCTGAGTGGCTCGTATAGTATCGTACTCGACATTGTCAAACCTGTCGACAATCTCATATACGAGTATATCTCCATGGCTCAATGGAAAACTTAAGGTCGAAACAACAATTGGTTCCCACGGTTCGTAGCCATCTGTGCACGACTGAACAGACAGGAGAATGAGACATAGACTCAACATTGAGTAGAATTGGCGTTTAGCAGTAGACATAGGAGACACCGAGCAGATTTACATTCTTGAGACAATAGTTCACGAGTAGGCAACGGCATAATGCGACAGCACATGACATTAACTCGCACAGCAAAATGCACAATTCTGGTTAATGTGGCAAAATTGTTAAGCATAGCACGACAGAACAACTGTGTCTCGAATCAGATTCAAAGAAAAAGGGTACTGCAGGCATACCCACTGGTAGAAAGACTAAGGTAGAGCCCAGCCAATGTCAGAGCCGTTGTGCTCAATCATTGTAGATGAGCTGACCACTATTCCTTCAAACATGTTTTCCTGATACACAAGACCTACGCCTGATACATAGTAAGAAACTGAAGAATCTTCTTCTGCATCTCCTGAATGTACTTCCAGTACATCTTCGAAGTTGCCGACCCAATTGTCAGCCGTTTGTATTTCCAATGTTGCGTGAGCAGCAACACATTCATACGATTCGCCAAACAACCCAGCAGTCCAAGTTGTACCTTCATTCATCGTTGCAGGCAACAAAAGAAAACTGAAATCATCAGTTCCGTCAGTAGCATAACCAAATAGGCCACTATCGTTAAAATAGGCTCCATACTCTGATCCAAGCAGAGTCTGTGACACAGTGTATAAATCTACAGATTCCCCGTTTATATCTGTGACAGTTGGGCCGGACACATTTATCGTATCGTATTCTATACCAAACGTATCGTCCCATTCTTGAATGACCCATTGTTCAGTGGTCGGAATTGGGAAATAGTTGTCTGCATTCCCGGAAAAGCCCGACGGACCAACTGGATCGTCATCGCTACAAGAAACGATTAGTGTTGAGCATGCAATTATTGTCAATAGTTTTTTCATATCAATTCTTTCAAGTGTAAAAATGAATCCAAGTTAGAATAAATCTTGATAGATAGCTGAAACAAAAAAGGCCAATCAATGAGATTGGCCTTTTACAAAACGAAGAAGTGATAAATGAAGGGTTAGGCATCCATCTCACAATTTGACATCCAATTGACACCAAACTTATCTGTCAACATTCCAAATCGTGCGCCCCAAAACTGCTTTTCAAGAGGCATCGTTATGTTACCACCTTCAGCGAGTTTGTTAAACACGGCGGTTTGACTGTCAACATCTGAGAAATTCAAGTTGAGGTTCACCTGATTCCCGGAAGTTACTTCCATACCAGGCATTGTGTCAGAAAACATGAGTACAAAACCATCAGCTTTCAGTGTAGCATGCATGATTTTATCCTGCCAATTTTCCGGCACTTCAACAGGTGAATCTGCGAACGTTTGTGAAAACTCAATAGTTGCACCAAGAGCTTCTTTATAGAATTCTATAGCTTCTTGTGCATTGCCTGCGAATGTTAAATAGACATTGAGCATGTTCATTTCCTAGTATTAGGTGTATGCGTTACGAGGACATTCCGTCGAGGAATTCCTTGTTGTTTTCAGTACCACGCATGCGATCTAGCAAGAACTGTACGGCTTCCATATTGGAGAGTTCACCGAGAACTTTACGGCGAAGAATCCAAATGCGGTTGAGGTCTTCTGGCTTGATAAGCATTTCAACTTTACGCGTGCCAGACTTGATATCAACGGCAGGGAACAAACCACGTTCGGCCAGACGTCTGTCGAGCACAAGTTCTTGGTTACCAGTACCTTTAAATTCTTCGAAGATCACTTCGTCCATACGCGATCCAGTATCAATCAATGCAGTTGCAATGATTGTGAGCGACCCACCCTCTTCAATGTTGCGGGCTGCACCAAAGAAGCGCTTTGGCTTGTGCAATGCATGTGCATCTACACCACCAGAGAGAATTTTTCCAGAGTGTGGAGTCACGGTATTGTACGCCCGCCCCAAACGCGTGATAGAATCCAGGAGGATAACGACGTCCTGCTTTGCTTCGACCAAGCGCTTAGCCTTTTCGATGACCATTTCAGAAACTTGTACGTGGCGCTCAGGCGGTTCGTCAAACGTAGAAGACACAACCTCTGCTTTTACCGAACGCTGCATGTCTGTTACTTCTTCTGGACGCTCATCAATAAGCAACACGATAAGCTTCACTTCGGGGTGATTGCGTGCAATCGAATTGGCAACCTTTTGCATCAGAATTGTTTTACCTGACTTAGGCGGCGACACAATCAAACCGCGTTGTCCTTTACCAATTGGCGCGAGCAAGTCGATGATACGCATGTCGTATTCAGATGGTATCGTTTCGAGTTTGAGCTTTTTGGTTGGGTACAGCGGTGTGAGGTTGTCGAAAATGGTGCGGTCGCGCATTTGATCAGGGTCAACATAGTTCACCATTTCAACTTTGAGGAGCGCGAAAAATCGTTCAGCTTCTTTTGGTGGACGCACCTGGCCTGAAACTGTGTCGCCTGTACGCAATCCGAATCTCTTGATCTGGCTTGGCGAAACATAGATATCGTCGGGACTTGGCAAGTAGTTGTAGTCTGTACTGCGCAAAAAACCATAACCGTCAGGCAATACTTCGAGCACCCCTTCGCTATAGGTAACGCCTTTGCCGGCTTCCTGACGCGCACTCTTTTCTGACTGCGCTTCAACTATTTTGAAAATAAGATCCTGTTTGCGAAGATCCCCTGAGTTGGTGATACCGAGTGACTTGGCGATGCGTGTCAGCTCAATAATCTTCTTAGACTTCAGAGCGGCAATATCAATGCGGCCCTCATCCTTCTGCTGAGACATAGTATACCTGAAATGGTTGAATATTGAATGTAATTCTATGCTTGTTTGAGTCTCCTCGTGGGACCATAGATGCGCGTGACAACCACGCGAACTAACCGACATCTTCTGGTTTTTGCATCTGCACACGACACTCTTCTGTCCGGCGGACGTTCTATCGGATATCTTTGGGAATATTCAAAGGAGAGTGTGAGCGGACCTCACACGGGGGTAAAAATAGTGAATTGGACTGTTATTGAAAAGTGAAAAAACAAAAAACCCGACAAAAAGTCGGGTTTTTTGTTCGGAAGCAGAACAAATTTTGGCGCGTCCTTGCGCATGCGTTCTCATCCATGAGCCTGATAATTCACTTTTTTATAGAGAGGTTTATCGCTTGAGCTGGTTGATTTCTGCCAAGAACTGGTCACTAATTGTTACCGTTCTCGATGCTGCTTCAAAAGCGCGCTGTGTAGAAATCAGGTCTGTAAACTGCTCAGTAAGGTCGACATTCGATTCTTCTAGGGCTCTTCCGGCAATGCTCGTTGAAGGGAATATCTCAACTGCGGTTCCAATATTTGGCAAACCAGAGTTAGGAGACACTGAGTAGAAGTTTCCACCTTCTTTGATGAGTCCACCCGGATTCGTGAATTTCGCGACCACGAGTTGTCCGAGCAATTCAGACTGGCCATTTGTAAATGCACCAAGCAATTTACCAGTTTGATCCACGGAAATGTTCGACAAATTGCCAGAGCTGTAACCATCTTGCTCCGTTGCAGAAACCGTGTCTTGTGATGCGAATTGCGTGAGACCGCCCACCAAATTGTTGCTTTCAGCCAATGTGATAACTACGTCTTTTGGCGTAGAGTTGTCAAATGGCGTTGTTGCAACACCACTGATAGCTGAAAGTGCAGTATTGAGATTATCTGCACCCAAGGTGAATTCTAGCGGTGTTGAAAGAGTACCATCACCGTTGAAGATAATATCCGTTGTAGTGGTATCTCCATCTTCGGTTGTCACGGTCAGTGGCGTCGTGGTATCTCCATCGATAAACACCTGCATCGTCCACTCATTGACATTTTCACCTTTAGTGAATTCGGTTCTCAGCACGTGTTCCGCGCCTTGATTGTCAAAAATATTGATACTTGAGTTTACGGCTTCAGCCACAGCTGTAGAAGAATTGATATTACCTGCCATGGTGATGTTTTGCGTTTGGCGTGGTAGAGACTTAAATGTAGGTGATACCTGCACATTTGTGAGAGAGCGGTCGAGTGTATTCACCCCATTGCCGTCTTTGATCACAAGACCGGTATCGTCGGTGTTCAAGTTGTACCCTTGAACATACGCACCTGTTGCGCCGTCTACGAGGTAGCCATCACGGTCAAACGAGAATCCGCCTGCACGTGTAAAGAGCTGTTGACCATTGCGGCGAACCACAAAGAAGCCATCGCCTTGTAGGGCAACATCGGTGTCGTTGTTAGTTACTTGGATTGAACCTTGGGAGAAGTCTACGTCAACACTGCCGAGTTTCACACCCAATCCAATCTGTAGTGGATTGCGTCCACCAACACCACCGCCGGTGATGACGTTTGGGGCGTCACCAATTCCGAAAGTTTGATTGAATTGTTCTGAAAAATTGGCACGAGCGGATTTGTATCCATTCGTATTGACATTGGCGATGTTATTTGAAATAACATCAAATTTTTGTTGATGGGCTTTCAAGGACGAAAAGCCCGAAGTGAGTGAACGTATCAATGCCATGGCGATTAACCCTCCTGGTCACCATTAAAAATCTAGTATTGCCTTTTGATGTCTTTGACACATTTCAGACGCAACTCACCACTGAGACACATGTACGTGTCCGTAGCAAACTAATGCGCTGTAAAAAGCATCGAAAGCGGGAACGTTCTTCTGTCATTCAGACCGTTCCAGGAGGGGTCTCCCGCCCTCTCATCAATCGGATGAGAGGGCAAGGTCCAACCCCGCAGCCTTATTAAACCACATCCTGTGTAAGGCTTAGTGTGCATCCATGCACACCCTGCAAAAAACCCAATTTCAAAGTGTCTGATCTACTTCTGAGACCAGCACTTACACTATCACCGCTGAGTCAATGTTCGTAAAAACATTCTCTTTCAGCTGGGCTGCCGATACCGCCGTGATAACGGTTCGGTTCGGCACACTCACGATAAATGCCATATCGTCTAGCATAATGAGTGATTCTTTTGCTCCCTTTGCTGAAGCTTTATCTACTGCGGACTCAAGCTTTCCGATATCTCCTGGCGTGAGTGGAATCTCACGACTTGTCAATCTCGTTTGAGCATGAGCCGAAAACTTCAGCTTGGTAACTTCATTGTCAAATACTTCTTTGAACGAAGGACCTTGAGTCGTACCTGGAGTGTGTACAGGCGGCTGTTGCCGTCGGCGTAGCTCTTGAACGCCCCCGGCCGGCATGAACGGCACATTCACTCCATTTACTTCCGGCATCTTCCTGTTCTCCGTAAAAACTGTTGAACTCAATTGTGCTTAAGATAACCAACAGTTGCGCACTTTCAAATCCTTTGATCTTCTATAACTATCGGCCTACTACAGTATACCTTTAGCTGAAATCCGATCTTTTTAAATCTTTTTTCATCCGCGGACATCCAACACGTTACCGAGGAAGACTTCTTGGCCATTCACAACGAGTACAGCGCCTTCAGATGTGAACTTTACGGACTCAACCGTACCGATGGATTGCTCTTGTGCTTGAATCTCGAGCCCTTCACGGTTGGTAGCCGTTACATTAAAAACGTACTCTCCCGGAGCAGCCTGGCCACCAAACATGTCAATGCCATCCCACTGAATTGTGTTTTCACCACTGCTACGAGCTCCGGCCGGAGCGTCGAACCGGTCAACGGTTACCCCAGCACTATTGCGAACTTCGATCTTCACAGTTCCAGCGTCTGAGAACAGCTCATAGTTGATATTAACAGGCTCGCCGTCGTATGAGAACCCATTGCCAGCCGTGCGAACTTCTTGACCGATAAGGCCTGCAGCACTCGTGTTTGAAACGCTCTGCGTCAACAACAAGTTTGTATCGATCTGTTCATCCAATGCCGAGCGAATATCGCTGAGTGTTTCCAATTGTGTGAATTGAGCTAGTTGCGCAGCAAACTCTTGGTTGTCTGTGGGTTCCAACGGGTTTTGCGCTTTTAACTGCTCTGTCAGCAAAATCAAAAACTGGTCGCGACCAATCTCGTCTGTCCCAGTCTTTTGCTCGGCCACATAATCTTTAAATATATCTGAGTTTACTTGCCCTGCGGCTCCTACTTCAGCCATAATTTCCTCCGCGACTACGCGTACAGTTCCATTCCTACACCAACATATTTTTTAGTTGTTGCTGGAGGCTGAACACGCGATTCATCGAGTGCTGATTGTTCTTGTTTATCTTGGGCATCGGCGCGTTGCATACGCGATGCTTGCATAAATTCTTCTCTTCCGTGCCGATCTTCGCGATGCTCACGTGAAAACTGATGTTGATCGCGAAGATGACTATCCACTGTTTCCGGTTGTCTGACAGTCACATCAACCGTGCTTACTTTGAGTCCCGCCTGTGCAAGTTTTTCGCGCAGTGCTGGCATCTGTTGCTCCATCGCACGACGCGCTTGTTCAGTTTCTGCTTCAATTTTGACAGAAGTAACATCAGCTTCGACCGCTACTGATACGAGCATGGCTCCAAGCGAGATAGGGTTGAGTGTGATAGAAATACTACCACTTTTACCTGCTCCGTCCGTTGTGATAGACTTCACTACAGACGGCACAACCTGTTTGGTCGTAAGCCCTTTTAAGGCAGCAAAGAATGTGCCAGGTTGACTCGTAGAAGTAGTTGGATTGGTAAGCGTCTGCGTTCTACGATCCAATGGGATCATGTTTTCTACGCCGTTGCGACGTCTTTCTTGCCTTTGTCTTTCATCCTGCGAATGTTCATGCTGCCCATTAGACCCATCTTTGTTTCCTCCAGCTTCAGCGGCACCTACAGTACCAATGTTTTCACCACCCTTGTTTGTGGAGGTTGACGATGACACAGGAGCGGATTCGACTATTTTTTCCTTGCCCGCGCTTGCCTTCGAAGATTGCGACGCTACAATTTCTTTGCGCGTATCCGATGTTTTGTCTTCAGACAAATTCGTTTGCGGCGTCTCAGTATTTGTAGTGATCAATCTCTCAAACGCATTGACATTGCTAAACGAATGTGGTCTCTCGTGATGCATTAGATTTGTGTTTGAGTGTTGTTTTGGCTCTATGATCTCTGTTGCGGATCTAGCTTCAACGATGCCAAATTCAGATGCCTTGCGCAGCTCTTTTGCCGGGAATAAGGTCGAGAAATCGCGCCCTGATCTCAACACCTCATTTTTTGGCTGTGACAATTCACCACGCTGCTGCGATACAACCACAGGTCGTTGCTCATGCAAACTCTTCTGATCCACCACCGGCTTCTGATCGACGACTGGCTTCTGATCGACGACTGGCTTCTGATCGACGACTGGCTTCTGATCAACGACCGGCTTCTGATCAACGACTGGTTTCGAATCGACGACTGGTTTCGAATCGACTACTGGTTTCGAATCGACTACTGGTTTCGAATCGACTACTGGTTTCGAATCGACTACTGGTTTCGAATCGACTACTGGTTTAGAATCGACGACTGGTTTCTGGTCCACCGCTGGCTTCGGATCGACGACAGACTTCTGATCGACTACTGGTTTCTG
>JAUHYX010000102.1 GCA_030426285.1 bacterium | reverse complement strand
GAACTCAACCCCGATTCAGTTCTTTGCCGATGGTTCAACACATGCTGTTGTTCCCGGTCCAACATGGCTCCCTGACAAGAATCGCTTTGCATGGGGGTTGCTCAAAGGATCATTGTTGTCGGCGCGAGACAAACGCGCGTTGTTGCGGGTTTTCACAGCGTTGCTCGTAGGCACATCACCAAAAGGATGTACGGTTGAACAGTGGTTGGAGCGCAAAAGACAACCGAAAGCTCTTGTTCACAAGTTTTGGGAACCCTTGTGTCTAGCGACAATAAATGCAGAAATCTCTGTTGCCGATGCATCCTTGTTGTGGCAGGTTCTCACGCTTGCCTTTTTAGGGCCCAAAGGAGCTTCTGATTTTGCTTTTGCAACCTGTCCATTGAGTGAGTTGCTGAATCCCGTTGCAACTGTATTGTCAAACAACAACTCTGTGTTTGCGCCCAACTCCAATGTAAAATCCATCCGTCGGGAAGGTGAAGAATTCAGCATCCACACAAAAAAACAGCACGTGTTTCGTTCTCGTTCAGTAGTTGTGGCTACCCCACCGAGCGCGGCTGAGAAACTGTGTTCTGAGCTGCCTGTTACAAACATGCCTACCCTTCAATACTCTCCCATAGCATCTCTCTATGTGCGCTTGTCCCAACCAGTTCATTTGCCAATTATGACAGCGGGCATTGGAACAACAACGCAGTGGGTATTCAATTCGAAGGCGATCGCATTGCGTCAACATTCGAGTCCTACGATAGAATTAACCGTGACCGTGAGTGCAGCAGCCGCGGCTGCAAAATCACGTGATGCATTTGTTGATGTTGTGCTCAAAGAACTCAAGCTTATGTTTCCTTCGCTCAACCATACTGACATCGTTGATACCCACTTGATCATTGAAAAACGCGCAACACCAGTGTTCACTCCTGAAGTTCAGCCCACAAGACCGAAGCAGCAAACGAGTGTACCTGGTCTATTTCTCGCTGGCGACTACACACAAACACAGTTGCCCTCCACCATTGAAAGTGCAGCAAAATCCGGCAGACTTGCCGCAAACCTTGCACACTCTTTCTTGAAGCCTGAGTCAAGCTAGTCGTTGAGTATCTCCGTCATTTTTCGTAAAATGCGGGATTGTAGATTTTTTGCATATCAGCTTAGCGGCACATTGACCCTCAACTATGTACAAGTCACTACCAGAAGATTTTTCGTATCCATCGCTCGAAAGTGAAGTGCTTTCTTTTTGGGAGAGCAACGACATTTTCGCCAAAAGTTTAGAGCACCGCAAGGACGCCAAGCCATTTTCGTTCAACGAAGGGCCGCCTACAGCGAATGGACGTCCGGGTATTCACCACGCAATTGGTAGGACGCTCAAGGATATGATTTGCCGCTATCGCACGATGGATGGCTACAAGGTAATGCGCAAAGCTGGTTGGGACACGCACGGTCTCCCTGTAGAAATTGCAGTGGAGAAAGAACTCAATTTGACGCAGAAAAATCAGATTGAAGAGTTTGGGATCGACAAATTTAACGCAGCGTGTCGCGAATTTATCGAGCGAAATATCGAACAAGACGGTGGCTGGCGTACACTCACTGAGCGCCTTGGCTACTGGCTAGATCTAGACAATCCGTATGTAACGTGCACCAACGAGTACATTGAGTCTGTTTGGTGGGCCATTTCCGAGTTCTTCCGCAAAGGATTAATCTATAAAGGATACCGCATTGTACCTCAGAGTCCAACTATCGAGACTCCCCTGAGTTCACATGAATTGTCATTGGGCTATAAGGATGTTCGTGACCCCAATTGTTATGTCAAACTCAAAGTTGTATCGAGTCCGGTCAAAGACATTGAAGACGCAGAATTGCTTGTGTGGACAACCACGCCGTGGACGCTTGTCTCAAATGTGGCTCTTGCTGTCGGTGAGGACATTCAGTATGTAAAGGTTCGCAATACACGCACTGTAAAGCGCGGCGACGAGAAAGTTGAAGAGTCGTTTCTCCTTGTACTCGCCGAGTCGCGCGTTTCTGCGTTGGACGGAGAGTCGGAAATCCTCGCGACATTCACAGGCAAAGAACTTGTTGGCACACGCTACGAGCAAGTATTCCCGTACATGGACTTGCATATAGACGAGCACCCTAATGCGCTATCTATCGTGCTGGGTGAGTTTGTAACAACTGACAATGGTTCTGGCATTGTGCACATGGCTCCTGCCTTTGGTGCTGATGACTTTGAAATGGCTAAGCGGTACAACTTACCAGTTGTGAAACCGGTGACACCAGGTGGAAGATTCACAGAAGGCGTTGGCGAGTTTTCTGGTCGCACTGTCAAAACATTTGAATACCCCGATCGCGTAGAAGAAGGCGTTGACAAAGACATCGTCATTGCGCTCAAACATGCCGGTAAAATTTATCGTACTGCGAATGACTATTTGCACAGTTATCCTCACTGCTGGAGAACTGGCAACCCAATTATCTACATCGCCCGTGACTCGTGGTTTATCAAGTCTCCGGAATACGGTCAGGAAATGATCGACGGCAATGCTACTATCAAGTGGCAGCCTTCAGAAATTGGCAGTGGGCGTTTCGGTAATTGGCTAGAAGACGTAAAAGAGTGGAGCCTTTCGCGTGACCGCTACTGGGGAACCCCCCTTCCTATCTGGGTCTCAGAAGACGGAGAGGACATGTTTGCCGTCGGCTCAATCGCCGAGCTGAAACAAGGTGTCTACGCAAAAAATGGCCAAGAAACCCCAGTTGCTGAATTGGACGAAGACAAGATTGACTTGCACCGCCCGTTCGTTGACGACGTCGTATTCCACAAAAACGGCAAAACGTATCGGCGCACACACGAAATAATCGATGTGTGGTTTGATTCTGGCAGTATGCCATTTGCGCAATACCACTATCCATTTGAGAATAAAGAAGTATTTGAGCAGGCCTTTCCAGCTGACTTCATTGCAGAGGGCATTGACCAAACTCGGGGTTGGTTTTACACGTTGCACAATATTTCAACAGTGTTGTTTGGTAAGCCAGCCTTCAAGAGCGTTATCGTAAATGAGTTGATTTTGGACAAAAACGGACAAAAAATGTCGAAGTCCAAAGGCAACACAGTGGATCCTTTTATGGTGATGGACAAGTACGGCGCAGATGCGGTGCGTTGGTACTCACTCGTTAACAACCCACCGTGGAAACCAACACTCTTTAACGAAGAAGATATTCGCAACACCGTGTTGGCTGACTTCTTCCGATCGTTGACGAATGTGTACTCGTTCTTTACGCTGTATGCAAATATCGATGGGTTTGACGGGTCACAAGACACCGTACCTGTGTCAGAACGACCGGAAATTGACCGCTGGATCATTTCGCGTTTTAATTCACTTGTAGGCGAATTCCGCGATCAAATGGAGCACCACGAAGTCACACGAGCTTCCCGTGCAATTCAAGAATTTGCAATTAATGAAATGTCGAACTGGTATGTGCGTCGCAATCGCCGCAGGTTCTGGAAGGGTGAAATCGACGCCGACAAAATCGCGGCTTACCAAACACTTCGCGATGTGTTCCTTGGTGTCTGTAAACTCATGGCACCGGCTGCTCCGTTTTTGCCAGAGTATCTTTACCAACGCTTGCGACTGGATGGCGATCCGGTTAGCATCCACTTGTGTGACTTGCCAACAGTGCAACCTGATTTGGTTGATATCGACTTGGAACGCCGCATGAGCACGGCGCAAACAATTGTCTTCCTAGCGCGCTCATTGCGCGAGAAATCGAAAATCAAGACGCGGCAACCATTGCGCCGTATTCTCGTACCTGTGAATTCTCCTCAGAATCGCAGAGACATTACCGCAGTTGAAGATATCATCAAAGAAGAAATTAATGTCAAAGAAGTTGAGTATATCTCTGCTGATAACGACATAATTCGCAAAACAGTGAAGGCAAATTTTAAGGTCATCGGTAAAAAATTCGGCAAGGATACGAAAACGGTTGCAGGACTCATTGGAGCACTTCCAGCCGATGCTATTCAACGCCTAGACGCGGGAGAATCTGTTTCGGCATCCGCAGGGGAAGCTAGTTTCGAAATTTCTCCGGAAGACGTCATTGTTCTCAACGCAGACATCGAAGGATGGTTGGTTGCCTCTGACAAGGGCGTCACGGTTGCTCTTGATACGGAACTTACACCGGAATTGAGACATGAAGGCATTGCAAGAGAATTTGTCAATCGGGTACAAAATGCGCGCAAAGACAATGGATTTGAGGTAACAGACAGAATTCGTTTACAATATTCTACCTCAACAGACATCCACGAAGCTATTAGCTCGCAACATGATTGGATTTGTGACGAAACGCTCGCAGTTCGACTTGAACGAGTTGAGAATGTGGAAAACCCGACACATCTAGATATTGAAGGTGTTCCGGTAGTTTTAGATATTAGTAAGATTTAAAAATCTACGGAGCTACAGTCAACGGGCTCAGCTCCACTACAATTTACGTTTTAGGTGAACGTGCTAAACAGGTCAGAACTTGTTACCCAGCACGCATTTACCACCAATAGCAGACGCAATACTATGAGCAAGAAAGCAGCAGAAAAGAAGGAAGTAAAGACGGTAACAGTCCGTTATTCTGACGAAGATCTGGAAGTGTTTAAGGAAAACATTCTTCAGGTTCGCAAAGAAACTGTGGATGAATTCCAGATTCTGCGTGAGCACTTGGAAGATATGACGAATTCTGAGCAGGCCGATGAAAATGCCAGCTATTCAATGCATATGGCTGAGCAGGGAACTGAAGCCCAGGAAAAAGAAAAAACATATGCGCAGGTACAACGCCTCAACGACTACATCAAGAAGCTTGATGAAGCATTGGAACGCATCGAAAACAAAACTTATGGCATCTGCAAAATATGTCAATGCTTGATTGCCAAAAAGCGACTATTGGCGGTGCCAATAACAACGCTCAGTGCAGCGTATAAAATTCAGAAAAAATGCCCAGAAGACGGAATTGACCGCATCAAAGCTCGCCCTTGATGCTCGCCACTATGAAATCGTACAAACCGTACATTGTAGTCGCGTCAACTCTCGTTCTGCTCGATCAAGTCACTAAAGTACTCGTTAAAGGGTTTAACTTCGGGTTTGTTGCTTTTGATGGCTTCAAGTTCCGTTACGAACCTGTGCTCGGTGATTGGTTGCGCTTTACATATGTGGAAAACCCGGGCATGGCATTCGGTATTGAGTTCGGCTGGGGCAAAATTCTGTTGTCGCTGTTTTCAATAGTTGCTAGCGTTGTCCTTTACCGCATTATTACAAGTGGCAAAACGGATCACAAAGGCGTACTTGCAGGGCTCACACTGGTTCTCGCAGGGGCCTTTGGCAACATGATCGATCGCGTCTTTTTTGGAGTGTTCTACGGCGAAGGCGCGTTGTTCTATGGCAAAGTTGTAGACTTCATCGACGTTGAGTTTCCTGATTTTTCGCTGTTTGGCTCACTCTACACGCGATGGCCGGTGTTCAACATCGCCGACAGCTGTGTGACAATTGGTATGATATTGCTGTTGATATTCAATAAGCACCTGCCATTTGGTCAAACTGAACAACAGGAAGCTCTTCCGGAGACAGATGTCCGCGTCAATGGAGAAAATTGAAGAAATATACCGGTTTGAAATCTCGCCTGCTGCTGATCCAGTTCGCGTAGACACATTCCTCTCTAACCAAGTGAAGCATGCTACGCGCACGAAAGTGCAAAAGGCAATTGAGGCCGGACTCGTGAAAGTTAACGGCGAGTGTGTCAAAGCAAGCCGCAAAATCACGCCCGGTGACATCGTGACTTGTACTGTTTACAAGTCTCCCCCACTCGCTCTAGAGCCGCAACCAATTCCTTTAGATATTGTGTATGAAGACCAATATTTAATTGTGGTGAACAAAGCACCAGGGATGGTCGTTCATCCAGCGTATAAGCATCGCGAAGGCACACTTGTAAATGCTATGCTGTACCACTTGGGCCAGCGTGAGACAGTTGACCTCAATGTTGATGACGACGATCCAGACAATGCGGTATACGCGTCGTCGGCTATTCGACCGGGTATTGTCCATCGTCTAGACAAAGACACTTCTGGCCTAATCATCGTTGGCAAAAACGAGACGATTTCGCAGCAACTTTCTTCAGAGTTTCAACAGCGACGTGTTGCAAAACGCTACCGCGCCTTAGTGTGGGGAGATGTTGTTGACTCTACAGATATTCACGGTGCAATCGGACGGTCTAAGAAACATCGTATGCTGCGCGAGGTTGTGCGTCGGGGAGGCAAAGAGGCACATACAACTATTCATCCACTGGAAAGACTTGGCTTTGCGACACTCTTAGATGTGGAGCTACACACCGGACGCACACATCAAATACGCGTGCATTGCAGCCACAAAGGTCACCCATTGGTCGGTGACACCATGTACCCTGGTCATGGAATTCCGCGACGTCCCAATTTGCCAGCCTTCAAAAAATTTGCTGAACGTGTTGCTGCTTCTTTAGGCAGACAAGCACTACATGCCCAAGCCCTGAGGTTCCAGCATCCGGTTACGAAGAGTTGGATTGAACTCGATTCCGAGCTTCCTCAAGATATTGAAACTGCACTTGCAACCCTTCGCGAATACCACGAACAGTCGTAGCGACTGACTCTCTCTATCTTTTTCCTATTCTCGTAGGCTCAGCGTTTCTTATATTTGTTCTTTTTTACACGAATTACAGCGTCATGTCCTCAACTACTGAAATCAAATCTCTACACAGATCCCCTGAATCATTTGTCGGCACATCGGTGACAATCAATGGTTGGGTTCGTACTCTTCGTTCAAAAAAGAGCTTTGGATTCATTGAAATCAACGATGGGTCTTTCTTCAAGGGAATTCAAGTTGTGTTTGAGGACAATCTCGACAATTTCGAAGAGATCGGCAGCTTTGGTGTAGGCTCGGCCTTGAGTATCACCGGTGAGGTTGTTGAGTCACCAGGTAGTGGCCAGTCGATTGAAATTAAAGCAACTTCAGTCACCCTGGTTGGTGCTTCTTCTTCAGACTACAAGTTGCAAAAGAAGCGCCACAGTTTTGAATTCTTGAGAACGATTGCACACTTCAGACCGCGCACAAATACATTTTCGGCTGTGTTTCGTATCCGTTCTTTGGTAGCACATGCCATTCACACATTTTTCCAAGAACGCAACTTTGTGTATTTACACTCTCCTATTATCACAGCGAGTGATGCCGAAGGTGCCGGTGAGATGTTCAGGGTCACAACACTCGACCTGATGAACACGCCAACAGCAGAGCATGGTGTCGATTTTAGCCAAGACTTTTTTGGTCGCGAGACGAGCTTGACAGTGAGTGGTCAGCTTTCGGCAGAGGCATACGCATTGGCCTTCAATAAGGTGTATACATTCGGACCAACATTTCGTGCTGAGAACTCAAACACTTCTCGTCACGCCTCAGAGTTCTGGATGATTGAACCTGAAATTGCATTTGCGGATCTGCAAGACGATATCAAACTCACAGACGACATGATGAAGTTTATTGTGAGTTATGTGCTGGAAAAGGCTCCTGAGGAAATGGAGTTTTTTAATAAGTTTATCGACAAAACATTGCTCGAACGATTGACTACATTCGTTAACACTCCAAGCGAACACCTCACGTACACAAAAGCCGTAGAAATTCTGCAGGGTTCGAGTAAGAAGTTTGAGTACCCGGTTGAGTGGGGACAGGATTTGCAGACTGAGCACGAACGATTTTTAGCTGAAGAATATGTCAAAGGTCCCGTGTTTATCACAGACTATCCTAAAGACATTAAAGCGTTTTATATGCGTTTGAACGACGACCAAAAAACTGTCGCAGCAATGGATATGTTGGTGCCTGGCGTTGGTGAAATAGTTGGTGGCTCACAAAGAGAAGAGAGATACGACGTCTTGTTGGAACGCATGCAAGCGCTTGGCTTGTCAGCAGAAGACTACTGGTGGTATCTCGAACTTCGTAAGTATGGTGGTACACCACATGCAGGATTTGGTTTAGGCTTTGAGCGCGCTGTCATGTACGTAACGGGAATGGAGAACATTCGCGACGTTATTCCTTTTCCAAGAACCCCGAAAAGCGCTGATTTCTAAAGACACTTACATACGCAAATGCCATATTTCGTATTTTCCTACGGTCACCTTGTGAGCTGATCGCAGAGAACTTGGGAAGTACTTTTTCAGGGTATTGCCGGCATTGGCAACTAGCCACACTTCTCCATTTGGTGTTGCGTGAGAAAACACACTCTGTAGGCATCGTTTGGCAACAGACCGATCGAGCAAATGCCCATCGTGAAATGGTACATTACACACAATTGTGTCAAATGAGGTATTAGTCTCTTCAAGAAAGTCTCCTGCCTCTACGCGTACATTTTCGAACAACACATTGCGCTTGGCACACTCGACACTTAGGAAATGATTGTCCACAAGCGTGTACTTGACATCAGGTCGTTGCTGATACAAGTATCGCGCTATAGCCCCGTAGCCGCAACCTACATCAGCAACTGAATTGTGAGCTCGATTGATGCGAATTCTCCGCAGTAGTTCTTTTGTGCCGAGATCAATTGCATTGCGCGAAAACACGCCTGGGAACGTACACAAAAACCCCATTCCGTGGGAATTCAGCGTTCCGCTATAATCCGGCAATTCTCCGCGCATCTTAGGCAAAGCCATCTCAAATGCCAGCGCTTTGTGTCTCATCGCCAATGTACGGATATGACCGAAATACGCCTTGATCAATTCGCGAAAATCTGGCAGAGTGTATTTGATCATGCTTGCACCATACACGAGTGTTTCACCGTGGCAGTGACGTGAAATACAATCAGCTTGCGCATGCACAAGCTCTTTGTTGCGCGGAATTCTCCACAAGACCACGTCTACCTCCTGGCCTACCCCTTGCATCAAAAAATAGGCTTCCGTCATGGCCTTCCACGAGACCTCCACCCCATTGTTGGCAGCATTGTGTGCGAGACCAGCTTGCTCGGTATAGAACTGTTGTACAAGTGTAACATTCGCCTCTGGAGGAAGCTTTAATACAACGCCGCCATAACGTTCATTGACAATGAGAACAGAGATGTTCTTGTTGTAGAGTCCTGATTCCTGCAAAAGTGACACCAAGTACGTATCGGCTGCATCGGTGGCAGGTGCATTGCGATTGTGAGTCAGAGTCCCGCGTGTGATATTCATGAGTCCTGTTGTTTGCCCTTGTAGAAACGAATGTGTGCCATGGCAAGCATTTCCCTATCACCTCGGCTGTTTCCCCATGCCTCAATTTCACAATAGTCAGCAAGGTTAAACTCAGATTCTATTCTGCGAACTTTCTCATCACCGTAGCAGTTTGGTGTTGCGAGTCTACCAGTAACTACACCTTCTAATACCTCGTGCTCAGATGAAATGCAGATGAACCCATGTTGTTCACACCACGGCCGAATCCAGGCACCTAGTGAAGCCGAAACAATAGCAACCGTGTTACCATTCAATTTAGCCTGCAACAAGTGATTGAGTAACTCTGTTCGAATACTATTTTCTAGCCATTCACCGCGTCCGAATCGGTCCGCCTTTTCACAAAATGCACTGTGAGTGACACCTCTAAAGAACGGCATCAACATCACCTCCTTTGCTCTGCCATTGTCCAGTAATCCGATAGCAAACACAACTGTGACACCAAGTGAGTATGGGAACCACAGCAGTCTCTTCCAAAGCGGAACAGCATGATTCAAGAAACCAACAAAGCTATCTCTCCAGGTCAATGTCCCGTCGAAATCAGCAACTATCAATCTCCTAGAGTCGGTATGACTAGTAGAAATTTTCACGGTTACAAATGTAGCATTTTGCAAGGGAACTCTAGTTTTTGTTATTTCGGCTTCATTGTCAACAAATGCGCAAATGCCATGCAGCTCACACACTCTCAACAACTGTGCCTCGATATTTCAAAATCCTTGTTTGTCACGGCCAATGCCGGAAGCGGCAAAACACGTGTCCTAATTGAGCGCATGGTGACTGTACTGTGTGAGACAGATACCCAGATTGACAATCTTGTGGCAATTACATACACGCGCAAAGCGGCAGCGGAGATGCAGTCTCGCCTCAAAAATCGCCTGTACGAACTCTCTACGGAGCCGCTTGAGAGCGAACAACTCAAAAGGGTGAAACTTGCGTTGCAGGACTTTCACAAAAACCGAATTTCCACGATCCATAGTTTTTGTAGGTCTTTGCTACAAGCCTTTCCCACTGAGGCTCATGTGCCGGTCGACTTTGCAGATTTGTCGAGCGTGGATGAGTCCGTTCTTGTTGAACGAGCAGCCACGCATTCGCTGACGGAAGAGATACAGAACAATAGTGAGCAGTTGTTTTCTCTGCTTGACAGTATCGGCCTAGGTGACACAATCACATACGCAACAGAGCTCGTTTCGAAACACGAGGAAATATTTTCGCAATTGCCAGAACAAGGTGCTCTCATGGGCAAGGAGCGAGCAAAGAACTTGCTAGATATGGCTCTGCAGCAGTTTGTATTGCCATTCTTGCATCGTACAGTACCACAACTTGCAGATATTGCCAACAGTACATCGAAGTCAAAAGCTGTTGTTCTTGTCAAAGAATTGCTTCCTCAGGTTGAGGAATTCACACAACTCTATGCTGCTGAGCACGAACATGCACGATTGTCTGACGGAGTCGCCAAGTATTTTCCGGCAATTCGTACATTTTGTGAGACGATCACCACAACATCTAATCGCGTTTCCAAAAGCCCAAAAGTGTTTTACGAGAGCATTGGTGACTTGCCGGAAGCAATGGTAAAAAACTGCAGAGACATTGTAGGTTGTTTGCACGCAGACACAATCGAGTATCAGACTCAAGAATTAGAGAGCTTCGGCTACATTACACGCATTGCTCAGCAAATGCGCAGTTATGTGCGGGAATACAAGGAGCAACACGGCGTACTCACATTTCACGACCTTCAGGAAAAAGCCGTAGCCCTTCTTCAAGACGCAGAAGTGGGTTGTAGGGTTCGCGAACACATACATCACCTTTTTGTCGATGAAGTTCAAGACATCAACTATGTGCAGTACAACATTCTACAATTGCTGGCCTGTGAAAGGAATGGAATGCAAAATCCTGTGTGCTTTCTGGTTGGCGATCCCAAACAAAGTATTTACGGTTTTCGTCATGCCGACGTTCGTTTGTTTCTGCGGTTGTATCGTGAAGTGAAAGCAACTGAAGACTCTGTTCGCGCTGTTGATCGAGTTGTGTTGCAGGAAACATTTCGACTGCCACAGCATGTGGGGACATTTGTAAACGCAGTGAGTTCACATGAATTCGGCGCAGCCAGCACTGAATGGGACGTACCTTTTGACCCATTTGATTGTCGAAAAGAAGAGCAAGGCGTAGTGAGTATACTCGCTGCACGACAGTTTTCAGATTCTGAGGAAACTGAAAGTGTGGATGAAGTGGACATGGTTGCAACGCATATTGCCAATAGGTGGCACAATGGGTTGTATCAGCAATCATCGGTTGCCGTTCTCTGTAGGAGAAAAGATCCATTGCATACTTTGGCGCACAAACTGAAGCGTTTGGGAATACCAACTCAGATATCTGACTCAGGTGGATTCTATAAGTCAAGCACTGTGCAGGACTTTCACCAACTGCTCGAGTTGTTAGCCAATCCGAAC
>JAUHYX010000324.1 GCA_030426285.1 bacterium | reverse complement strand
GGTGAGACGGTACCCAAACGTGATGAGCTTCCAACATCGTTGGAATACTACGAAACTATAACAGCGACGTATACTACTGATGGGTGGGTGGACAACCTAACGAGTCACTCCGTGTACAGCCAAATTGGTCAGACCAACTACACCACCATTAGGATTCAAGCAGCGCAATAACTACTAACTCACAGCAGATTGCATCTGTATAGAGAGTATTAGCTACTTGACCGGAAGTCTATCGTCGTGAGGTGGCTATCAAACCTGCAAACCTAGATTGATTCGACTACATGTAGGCACCCTTTTACGAACTCGTTAAATAGCAGAACTTTGGCACGACGGCTGTCACTCCACAGACTCCCACCACTTCTCATACTCGCGTTGTTCGTGCAAATACACCCATTCGCCGATCTGTGGGTAAACGAGTTTTAATCCGAGTTCTTCGCCTTTCTGGAGGGCTCGCTCTATGGGATCTTTCCAGGTATGAAGGCCCAGCGTGAATGCTCCCCAGTGTATTGGCATGGCTTGATTTGCTTTGAGGTCCAGTGCTGACATCGCTGTCTCTTCCGGAAACATGTGTATATCCGGCCACAGTTCATCGTATTGTCCGCACTCCAAGTATGCAATATCGAATGGTCCGTACTTTGCGCCTATCTCAGCGAAGTGTTCGCCGTAACCGCTGTCACCAGAGAAGTATACATTGGTTGAAGAGCCTTTTACGACCCAAGAACACCACAAGGTTTTGCCTCTGTCGAGAATTCCCCTTCCGGAGAAGTGTTCCGAGGGCGTACACACAATGATGTGCCCTTTCCACTCCACCTCTTGCCACCAATCTAGTTCGGTTATGTCTTCAGATGCAACACCCCATTCACGCAAGTGGTTTGCTACCCCTAGTGGTACAAAAAACATGCGAACTTTCTCTCTCAGTTCCAGAATAGATCCATAGTCCAAGTGATCGTAGTGGTCATGACTAATAAATACAGCATCAAGCACGGGCATTTGCTCAGGAGTTAAAGGAAGAGAATCGTAGTAGCGTTCGGGCCCGAACCACGGGTGTGGAGAAGGAACGTCACCAAGCATAGGGTCAAACAGCATATTGAGGCCCGCACTTTGCAGCAAAATTGCACTGTGTCCAATCCACAGAAAACGAGCAGCAGAATCTCGATATGCCTGTGCTTCAACAACATCGGGGAACAGCGTATTAAGAGGCTTTGCAGGGCTCATTGCAGAGTCGGAGTCCCATGCCTTCTGCAGAAAATCTATCAAATTTGGATTGGGAAATTCTGCGTCTCGGTTCACGAATGTTCCGTCGGACCAGTGATCTGTTTGCGCATACGCTTTTTCTTGCTCTGCTGTTGGTGCGGCACCGAATTGTGGACTTGTCTGCACAAACACCACAACAGCAACTAATATGGCTCCTAGCACAACACCGAGAATTGTCCCTGCGAACTTGAGAATTTTCACCATGGACTCTTTATCTGCCTATTAATGGGTTCACATTGTCGAGAAAACGCGATTTTTTCCTATTTTCCGACTCTACTCCACAACCGCATTCCGTTCTTGTGAGATTATTGACGTTCATATTTGTTTTGATTGTGACCATCACCACTTCTTTTGAGTTGTTGGCGAAGGACGATGCGTGGTTTCAACTTTCTATGGACGAATTGCTGGAAGTAGATGTCAAAGTAGCCAATTCAACCGCACAAGATGTGTTTAAGACGCCTAGTACGGTAACTGTTATTGACAAATTGACGATTCAGGCCTACAACTTTTCTTCCGTGGCTGATGCTGTTGGCATGGTTGCTGGGTTCTCCGTCAACCAATCAATTATAGATCGAGACATCCCCACTTCCCGGGGAATCATGCAGAATTTCTATGCCAACAAGGTGCTTGTTCTCGTGAATGGGTTGCCAAACCGACAATCTCTTTATGGCAATGGTTATGTGAATCGCATTCCAATTGAAGAAGTGGAGCGTATAGAGGTGCTCAGAGGACCGTCCGCTGTCTTGTACGGAACAAATGCTCTTACTGGGGTCATAAACATTGTCACAAAACACGACATTGATCAAGTAGCAACAGCAACATTCGACATCGGTGTTCCAGATATCGCTCGCGCGGCTGGTTCACTGGACTTTTCGGCTGGTGATGTTGGTATGACGCTCTCTGTGTCGTCGATTCACGAAGTTGGTACGCCTTATGAATTTGAGAATGCAGCCATTGATCAACGGCGCAACGACAGCTCGTTTTTCATGGAGGAGCGTGTTCGCAGACGCACAGTAACCTATACGATTGAGTATGGAAACACAGACTTCTTCCTCAATGGTTACACGCACGAATTCAGCTATTTT
>JAUHYX010000101.1 GCA_030426285.1 bacterium | reverse complement strand
TGGAATTTCTTATATAAAATTGGCATTATATGAAAATTAAAATTATTTTTGAATAAAAAAATACAAATTAACAATATAAAGAGTGTTTTAATTATGATACACTAAATTCAGAATATAAAAAATTAATTAAAATATGGGAAGAATTTTTATTGATATAAATTACACAGCTGTTCCTGTTACGAATGCTCGCAAGTGCTTAATGGATGACAAAGATTTAGCCTCTCTTTTTGTTCAAGCTCTTGTAAACGATGATGATATTCACAATGAACGACAAGGTAAATATTTAATCCCACAATTAGTAGATTGGCATTCTGAGAATCTGAAACATCAATTACCCCACATTACAGGTGTTTTGGTATTGTATCAAATAATGTCTGATGTCATACTAAATAGAAGTAACTTAATATCTATAGACGATTTAAGAAAAAAATCAAAAGTTAAAAGATGGGTTAGTAGACTTCGAGGAAGATTTTTAGTTGATGAGAAGATTAAAGATTTAGTAGAATATAATGAAATAGAAACACTCCACTCATCTTTAAAGAGATATGAGAAAGAGATTGCTAAAGATAAAGATGATGATGATGATAATTTAGAAGCACTTTTATTCAATTATGATTATTATGTTCTTGAAGTAGCTCAAAAGGTATTCATTCAAGTTTATTGTAAATCAATTGTTCGATTTTTTACGGAATTATATTATTATAAACAAGCTATTTCTATTTTAGAAAAAAAGAATGCATTTGATAAGAACTACACTTTAAGTAAAATACTTGTGACAAGCCCTAAAAAATTTAATGAAAACCAAAAGAATATTTATAAGGAAACTGAACAAGAATTAAAAGAACAATTAGAACCAAAATTTTATTTGCTACTCACTGTACTAGGACAAAAGACTCTATTTGAAATCTTTTTCAAAAGAATAGATAGTTTTATTGGAAGTGAAGTAACAGAAGAAAAGGTAGAGGAAGCAGCCAGTGAATTTATTAATACGTATAATAAAATATTTAAAATACTTAATAATTATTCAAATGATTATTCTATTTTTGGTTTAAAAGGTCATAGTGAAGCTATTCCTCCTAAATTTCAAAAAGACTACAGTATAGTTAATTATGGAGTACAGGCATCTAGTTTTTGGGAAGATATTATTTATAAAGGCTCTTTTATTATATATAACAATCAAGGTATTCAAGCTTTAAGATGCGTATTTAATTATATAGAATCGTTTTTTAAAATGAATAATTTTTCATTTTCTGAAAATATCTCCTACCCTTCTGAAAGTGAATTTCACGAAATGAAATATGCACCGAGTAGAATTAGTAATCGATTAGAAAAAGAACAAAATGTGAAAGTCGGAATTAACGAAGCTGTTACAAAAAACATTCTAAATGCTAAAAGAGATTTTTTAAACGAATATCTTAGCAATGCATTGAAAGAATGGTCTGAAAAACAGATTGAAGGAAGCCTTGATTAGTTCTTGTATCTATTAGTATATTATTGAATATTAAGTAGTGTTCATCAAATCCAAACAAAACCCCAACTCTCACCTAACAGTCGAAAACCGCCAAAAATCCTCCTTTCCCACCCGTCACCTCCATCAAAACGGTTACCTCGAAGGACGAATCTTAGATTTTGGTTGTGGATTGGGGAAAGACGTAGAATTTTTGCAGCAAAAGGGCTATGAAGTAGAAGGTTATGACCCGTATTATTTTGCAGAGTTTCCAAAAGGGAAATTCGACACGATTATTTGTCATTATGTGTTGAATGTATTGATGCCCGAAGAACAAGCGGGCGTTTTGATGGAAGTTTCGGAGCTGTTGAAGCCCACAGGAACGGCTTATTTCACCGTTCGACGAGACATCAAAAAAAGTGGTTTTCGCTATCACCCCAAACAACGATGTGATGTGTATCAATGCAATGTGAAATTGAATCAAAAAAGCATTCTGTTAGCCGAACACTGCGAAATTTACGAATACCGACACTTCAATCAGATAGGTTTCAGAGGTGAAAATTCCTGCCCATTCTGCAAACCCCTTGCCGAGCGAACCCTTCTGACCGAATCCGCTACGGTCTATGCGACGAATGACCGACGTCCTATCAGCAAAGGTCACTCCCTAATCATTCCAAAACGCCACACTTTCGATTACTTTTCACTGCGCTTCAAAGAGCAACAAGCTATTTGGCTGGTCGTCAATCGGGTCAAGCAGCTTTTGACCCAACAATATCAACCGCATCCCAGTGCCTGGCAGGACCTATAACTGGCATTGCAATACTGCCCGAACTAACTGGCAGCAGGGCCGTTCCTTGTACAACCAATGTGTCCTGTTGCGACTCTGAGTTCTGTAAATAGTCCGCAAAGAACAGTGTATTTGGGGTAGCGGCCATGACAAATGCTGTATAATCAGTAAGCTCATCTGCAAATGTCACACCGAAATCAGCGAGAACGGCACGTACAGTGCCTTCTTCATTGTCGAGCCTGATGCCACGCCAAGCACTACCGTGGGTATTCAACACAAAAAGATCGTTTTCTGCTATACTGTCTTGCAAGTAGCGTACCAATTGACCTGAAGTGCCTTGCTCCCATGTGTCGAATCTGCGACGAGTGATCCATGTAGAATCTTCACGCACGTATCGAAATTGAAAGAGATTGAAACCGCGATCGAAGATTCCTGTGTAACTGTAGCCGTTCTCTTCGATCGAAAGAGAGGTCCATCGACTGGACGACCAAGCGTTAGACATAACCTCCATGGTGTATGTTCGGTCTTTGAGAACAGGTTCGCCGTTGTCTGTTCGAGACATGTTTGTTGTTTTTGCATGCTCCCAAGCTCCAGCCTGTAAACCGGCTTGCACAGTTGAGTCAACCACCCGATTTTGCGCATAAAATGGTATTTCCAGGGTTCGGCTCTGTCCCCCTCCTTCGGTCTCTGCTACACGCACGGCAAGAATATATGTTCCGGGATCCAGATTTGATGGATACGCCCAATCCGTAAAAAGTTCATCTTGGTTGACTTCATGTGTCGCACTCGTTGTCAGCACCTGACCTGATGCATCTTTCAACGAGAAAAAGACTGTCAACGATTCAGAATGTGGCGGATTTGCTACACGAAACGCAGGTCTGTCGGTAGGCACATCCCAAAACTCCAGCGGATCTAGCGCTAACACTCCGGCTGTTGCCACGTCAAACTGTACCAATGCAACATTATTCGTGGTTGTTTCTTCAACGATTCCCGGCTCACCACGTACAGCTATTGCGATATTGTGTGACCCAACCATGTCTATTATTGGCAATTCAAACTCTACAAACTGAGTACCGCACAATGAGGACAGGGTTACTGAGGTGGTAAACGTATAATCTTCAAATCTGTGCTGTATTGAAATTGTGACACTTGAGCTGTAAGCCATGCCGGCGTTTTCTATTGGCACAACTACAGTCGCAATACTATCGCCCTCAAATGGCAACTCATTAGTAGGTCCTACCACAGAAATTTCTTCGCTTTGTACAACAAATTCTGGGCCTCGGGGCAAACGCACTTCCAACATAGGATCCCCGAGAAGTGACTGCTGCATAATGACATTATAATATGTGGCAGGAATTTCACCGTATGGGTTTTTCGTAAACCTCTGTTCTGGACTGAGAATACTCATTTTGCTGGCAACAAGGATATCACCGAGTCGTCTGACGCGCGGACCAAATCGCAAACTATCGAACATATTTGTGCGCATGTTGTTTTCGATATATGCTTCACCAAAGCCTGTTGTTCCAAATGCGGCAACAAAACCCTTATCTTTGATTCGAACATAGTCCTCGTTCTTTGCTGTAACATTAGGCTCGGCAAAAGCACCTGTTTGACACGAATACGTCGCGAGAATTGGGTATTTGCCAGGGTTGTCTAACTGTTCTGCAGTCCCAAAATCCATATCGAAAATTGTGGGTGCTGAGTGTCCCATGTAGCTTACCCACAGCTTGCCATCGCGGATAATATCGCGAATCAACAGCGCGTGTTCTGTTGTTACCGCATCGACTGTTTGCTTAAACAACGTGTCAGCAGTCATGCAGAAGGGCGACGACTCGATTCTCGTGGTTTGCAAGTGCCTTGCAAAGTCTGCCAACAGTTTTTGCTCATTACTAAAGCCACCGTCATTGTTTCCACCTGCTAACAATAGAAATTCACGCATCCATGGTTGAAACTCCATGGACTCATACTCGATCATTTTGTCAACATAGTTCTCTGCTTCCTGAAGCGTCTCTACCGTAATGCGCCCAACGGCCATTTCAGGCTGAATGTCATCGCCATCAAGCAACGTGTACCAGTAATCCGAAACAGGTTTGCCAAAGGTAGGCACCAAATCTTCTTTGAAACTGCCTTCGGCGGTGTTGCGGGGATCCCAGCTGCCATCTCCCATGATCACTAAATACGCAGGTGCGGGAGTTGGCCAATTCTCGTATGCGTCTTGAAGAAAATCTTTTATTGGCTGTGGAGATTTTTCCCCAAAGTTGTACCAGTCATACAGAGATTCCACATCAATGACTACAACGCTGAGGTTACTAGCAGTTTGTCGATGTAATGCTAATCGCTCAGACGTTTCCAAAAAACGTTCGTGAGAAACAATTATCCCATCGTATTGTGTCGGTTGTACAATTGCTGTTGGTATGGGTTTCACATTGACAAACTCTGAATTGACCGAGTAGTCTTGGCTTTGAATGAAAAATTCACTAGCGCTCTCAGGAACTTCTAGTGTATGTATCCACCTATCTCCAGGGCCGGTAACAAAGCCACTTCCTGAAATGCTAGATTGATCCGTCTGCACGAGCTCGTGTAGAATACCAACGGCAGACTCGTCAAAAGCAACAGCAACAAACTGTTGTGAGCCAACACCTAAGTTGATACCTGCACGTTCTTCAATCGACTGAATATCCTCTTCAACCATGTGTTCTGTGAGAGCTACAAACAGCAGTGCATCTTCGCTCGGCAGCCATGAGCTCAACTCTGAGATTGACCTACTACGCCATCCATCGTTCTCATCAAAAGTCAACACGAGATACGGTACTTCTGGTGGTGCGGCAAAACGCCCTTCATCGACTTTTATCACCAACTCATCATTGGATGAAATATCATACGAGTAGAGAAAACCGCGTGTTGTTGAAGAAGACGCCGCTATGACATCAACACTATCGAACACGCAGTAAATGGATTGTGCTTCACTCAACAACTGAAATGTCTCAACGGTTTCTGGCAGTAACCTTCCCTGCATTCCCGTTCGCGAAGCAACCGCTAGTGATGGTCCACTTACGGATACAAAATCGAGTGCAGTTATGTCAGTATACAGCGGATTGTCTCGTGAAATCGGTACACCAAGACTGGAAAAAGCGACAGTATTGATCCCTTGTACAATATCTGATGAGGTAGCTGATACAAAAGCTTCATGCTTGCCATAGCCATTGTGCTCGATATGCCGAAGCGTGTCGCCATTCAATCCAAGCGCTACATAGTGATCTGGATTGAAGAATTGCGCATCACTTAGGGTGGCATAGCCGTATGTAATATCTAGAGTCGCAGAGCCAGGTGTATACCATTCAATCTCGGCTTCAACCGACGTTCCAAGCTGTAGAAACTGTTTCCAATACCACCCTTCTCCTGGTACATATTCGGTTCTGTGAATCGTGGTCGGATGCGATTCTCCCGGTGTAAACCCCAAGAAATATTCTTTGTCTTCTTCAAGATGTGCTGTGCGTTGATACACGCGTTGTGTGGCACTGTTGGGGGCAGCGATAGAACCTAGCTGATACTCATGTGAATCAAACAGCTGACTAGAGACAATCCAGTACACTCTGTTGTTTCCCTGAATATCGTAGAATTCATCATCTCCCCTGCGCGCATGAGTGCGAAACAAGAGGGTATCTGACGGTGTTAGGATGTCGTCATCAGAACTAGACAAATGTGGGACCACTTGCCCGCGTGAGAGTACTTTCAAAGACGAAAGTGGAGTATCTGCAAAGCGAGCGTCTTGAGCGGCAATTCTGAGAATACCAGCTTCGGATGTCTCTATCTTTACTCTGGGTACTGAATTGTCCTTCAACACTTCGTGATACTGTGCTTGCAGTTGTAGAGGAATTACGCACAACAGCGCCCCAACAGCACAAATGGTCAAAACATACCTAACAACATGTACTCGAGAAATGGTCATTCTACGTATCAAAAATAGTCGCGTTTCAAGATTTGGATTACACTGAACTTCTCACAAATCCAGCGAGGAAACAATACATAAAAAAAGGTCTTCCCACTTAGAGAAGACCTTTTTGTTTCGTCAGAGCCGCGTTTCCTCTCACTGAGGAATCTGAATCTTACTTTGAAGCGGCAAATGTTTCACGAAGAGAAACAATGATCTTGTCGCGGATTGCCGTAGCAACTGCGCTCTCAACATTGTTTTGACTCTGCAAGTACTCGGCTACTGCTTCCTCTACTTTGCGCTTCATCATTTCTGAAGTGCCACCTTCAAAAGTTACGCGAAGTTGGTGCATGTCTGTAGCAACTTTGTTCAGTGAGTCGAGTTGACTGCGTGAAGCATCTTCCATTTTCTTTAGCATTTTATCCATACGCTCTTCGCCTTCTGTGTAGAACAGTGTTATGGCGAGCAAGGAAAGCATGGCAAATTCCATCAAGATCGCAAAGAAAATGAGTGATGGACGAGATGCTGGGATAAATTTCAAACCGCGAATACCCACAGCAATAATCAAGAATGCCGCTCCACCGTATGCAAAACCAGTCACACTGTTTGAATACTTGTGTGAGAAGTGGTGTGCCATATACAAGCGCAATCCTTTGAAAATCTTGAAGTGGTTGCGTCTCCAAGCCAATGCGTTCTTTACATCTTCCAGTTCGTTTACAACAAACTCAGAATAGTATTCTTTCATGCGACCGTACAAAATCTGATTGCGGAATGTAACAGCATCATCCTTTGATGGCTCATACATTTCTTCAAATTTTGTCTGCTGTCCGCCAGTCGACTTCTCCGGCATCGTGCGATTCCAAATCGTCTTGAAAGCTTCGCGGATGGTGTCGGGACGACTTTCTGCAAGCTTTTCCAAGTCATTGTCACGAGCAGTCAAGATATCAACAATCTCAGCAGAGAAGCCCGTTTGCAAACGCACTTTTGCTTTTGTGTTGTAGATCTCGCGCTCAATTTTGATTGCAACATAACCCAACTTGTCAGGCAAAATAGTTGTAATCAGGAATGCCACCAACGAGGCAACAATCATAGAAAGAATGAAGAAGTAATTCTTTTCAAGCATAATTGCATGTTCACCAAGCGCAGGAGCTTTTACATACCATTCACCAGAATGCTTCTGATAACCGTGTTCCTCATCGGTACGTACCGCACCTGTAAAGTCGAACACAAATTCCTTATTGATGTAGTCCTTCTTTAGATCAACTGTTCCACCAGCTGCATGTTGTTGTTCCCCGATGCGCGTTGGCGTGGCACTCACACCA
This sequence comes from bacterium, assembly GCA_030426285.1. Taxonomy (GTDB): domain Bacteria; phylum Bacteroidota; class Ignavibacteria; order Kapaibacteriales; family UBA7675; genus JAUHYX01. The sequence continues at coordinate 4,253 of JAUHYX010000101.1, read as the reverse complement.
TCGAACATCATCATCACTTGGCCTTCCGGCTTAAACTGTGACTCAATAAATCCAAGCAATGCACTGTTCAGAAATTGCGTCTGAAACAGATACGCTACTGAACCAAAGATGCCTAGAAAAATTACAATGTGTTGAAATTTAGTTTTGAATTGCTTCGAACCGCTCATCCTCGTCTCCTGACAAATGGGCTTTTGTTTTGTTGGTACTTCAGTCGTTTTGTTACAAGCCTAAATTTAGAAACATAAGTGTCGTAATACAAACATGTTCTGCGTGTAACATGAATAATAATCCTATTGTCTGTCATTAGTCACATGATCGTACCCTTTTTTTTAATAGATTTGTGTTATGCGAATCGCAACACTACATCCTGCGCTCCTCTCTGAGCACGGTACAATCCGTGGAAGTTCCTTCCCTGGTTCCCAGCTCGTGATGCGCAACCTTATCCTCTTTATCGCCCTCTCCGGGCGAGTTCCGTATGGCAACTAGGCTGTTGTAAGAGCTTCTATTGTACAGCTCTTACGAAGTTAACCCGTTGTTATAACACCAATTACTCGAAACACCTCATTACGATTATACTTTAATTAAGGAGACACTCAATGTCAGAATCTTCTTACAAGCCATTGTTTGATGTTACTGCAGAAAATGTCCATGCAGAGCTGAGTCATTACTTGTTGACTGATGGTTTCGATATTGTTCTCGATCAGCAGAACAGTAAGGGTTCATACATGGTAGATGCAAAGACAGGAAAAAAGTACCTCGACTTTTTTACGTGCTTTGCTTCAATGCCAATTGGTATTAACCACCCAAAGATGCTCGAGCCAGCCTTTGTTGAATATCTCGGCAAAGCTGCAATCAACAAACCGTCAAACTCTGACCTCTACACAGAAGAGATGGCTACGTTTGTAAAAACGTTCTTCGAAATTGCCGTCCCGAAAACGTTCAAATACGGTTTCTTCATCGAAGGAGGCGGCCTTGCTGTTGAAAACGCAATGAAAGTTGCTTTCGACTGGAAAGTGCAAAAGAACTTCGAAAAAGGACACACATCGGAACGCGGCACGCAAATCATGCACTTCAAACAAGCGTTCCACGGCCGTACCGGATACACGATGTCACTCACAAATACAGACCCAAACAAGGTCAAGTACTTTCCGAAATTTGATTGGCCGCGTATTCACAATCCAGCGTTGACGTTTCCTTTGACAGATGAAAACGTAGCTGAAGCTAGAAAGCATGAAGAGTTGGCGATCAAGCAAATGAAGCAGGCTTTCTTAGAATCTAACGATGAGATTGCGGGCATTATCATTGAGCCAATCCAAGGCGAAGGCGGAGACAACCACTTTTCTAAAGAGTTCTTTGCTCAGTTGCGACAGTTGGCCGACGAACACGATGCATTGCTCATTTTTGATGAAGTGCAGACTGGCATGGGAATCACTGGAACTTGGTGGGCGCACGAGCAAACTGGTGTTACGCCAGACATTATGTGTTTTGGAAAGAAGGCGCAGGTGTGTGGTATTGTAGCAACAGATCGCGTAGACGACATCCCTACAAATGTTTTCAAGCAGTCATCTCGCATCAACTCTACATGGGGTGGTAACCTCGCTGATATGGTACGTACGACGCGTTACCTAGAAATCATCAAGGAGGAAAACCTTGTTGAGAATGCGAAGGTTGTCGGAGAGTATTTGATGTCTAAACTCGATGAGCTCGCCAGCAAGTATCCAACCCTGATTTCCAATCAGCGTGGAGCTGGTCTCTTTGCGGCATTTGATCTTCCGAGTTCAGAAGTCCGCGGAAAATTTGCAGCAGAGTGTATGCAAAACGGCCTCATCATTATCACTTCGGGTGAAAAGTCTATGCGTTTCCGTCCTCCGTTGAACCTTTCCAAAGGAGAAGTTGACGAAGGAATGGCAATTATTGAGCAAGCGCTCAAAGCCATTGCGTAAAGCGCATCAGCCTACACACTTTTTGTTTGTGCTCATGAAACAGAGCTAGTAGCACAGCAGAAGCGCGGGATCACTCGTTTGGTCTCGTGCTTCTTTATTTATGGGGTATATAATTCGACTATTTTCTGTACGAATTCCGCGGCTGAGGTAAGCGTTGTGCGAGCTCCTGCAGCATTCAAATGGCCTCCACCTCCAAATTCGGCAGCGATGGCATTTGCAGCTACATCTCCTTTGCTGCGGAACGAAGCTTTGTGTCCATCCGGTGTTTCAACGATGAGAACTCCCATCTTGACGCCATCAATCCCCAATGTGTACTGAACAAATCCTTCGGTGTGATCCCGCAAAGTTTCTGTTTTGTTCATCATGTCCTGTGAAACAACCATGATGCACAATTCTCCGTTGTGGTACACCTCCATCCCCTGTAAAGCCAGTGCTAACAAGTAGACGCGTTCAATCGGGTTGCGATCGTAAAGTGCTTCGTGGATTTCATGCGGGACTGCACCACAGTCCAACAGGTGAGCAACAGCCGTATGAACTTCACTATTTGTCTTCGGAAACCGAAAAGCGCCGGTGTCTGTCATCAAACCTGTATACAGTGCTGTGGCGCATTTCTTGTCGATCTGAACATCAAGGCACAAAAGTATACGATACACCATAAGTGCAGCGGCGGCAGCATCTGTATCAATCCAACACGTATGAGCAAAATCTTCGGGATTGGGATGGTGATCAACAACAATGACATCACCGTGAAAATCATCTAAAAACTCACTAATTCCCGGAATGCGCGCCTTGTGATTGACATCTACGACAACAATCGCATCAGCATCAAATATTGTTTCGGCATGATCTGCACTCACTGTCTCAATGCGGTCTGCTCCAGGTAAAAACATCAGATTGTCTGGCACCGGGGTTGGCACAAGCACGGTAGGCTTCTTCTTCATTTTGCGCAACGCGTGGTACAAACCCAATGAAGAACCAATGGCATCTCCATCAGAGTTCATATGTGTAGTGATGACGATGTTTGTATAGGTAGAGAGTTGTTCGGCGATTGATTCTGCTTGTGGGTGTGCGTGTGCCATGTATGATTTGATATGTATGAGAATGCAGTATAATTGAAACAATACGAGCAGACCGACGAATCACTCTTTGTTGTTAGTGTTACTTGCAGTTAATTTGCACCATGGAAAACATTGAAGAGTTGATCGATCAACTAAACGAACAAGACAAAAAAAAGAAAGCTACACCAAGTTCTGATGGACAAGCCAAGACACGCAAGTTTTGGTGGCTGATGTCTGCCGGTGTGCCAGTGGCAGCTTTGCTAATTGTTGTGCTTATGGACTCAGTGTTCATGCCCGCCTTTGTGGATAGAGATGTCGCGATTCCACTGCCTTCCATCGTCGGTCAACCGGCAGAACAGGCAATGGAGACACTGGAGAACATTGAGGTTACACCTGTTGTTACCGGCTCGCAATTCAGTGCAGAAGTTCCGCAGGGTAATGTTATTTCTCAAGATCCTGCAGCTGGAATCGAAGTAAAGCCAGGGCGCCAAGTGCGTCTTATTCTCAGCAGTGGCCAGAACGTGGTTTCACTGCCGAATCTTGTAGGCAAGTCCCTACGTGAAAGCAAGATTCTGTTGCTCGGTATGGGTCTTCAGGTTGGAAGTATTGAATTTGCATATTCTGAACTCAATGCCAAAGACGTGGTTGAAACTCAGTCGCCTCAGCCCGGCACAGAAATGAAAAAGCAGAGCATAGTGAATTTACGCGTGAGTTTGGGCAGTGAACAACGTTTGGTTGCCGTACCTGACCTCTCTGGTTTTACCGAAGAAGAAGCCAAAACCGTTCTGAGCGAACACGAGTTGCAATCAGAGGTTCAATTGTTTTCTGATGAAACATTTATGTCAGGCTTTGTTATGGGGCAAGCGCCAACTCCAGGAGACTCTGTAGAGGCGGGTTCAGTCATCACAATCATGGTGAATCAGTGAAACAACTCATCCTAATGCGTCATGGCGATGCTGCCCCTATTGGTAGAGCGGGAGATAAAGGACGCGTGTTAACTCCCTATGGCAAACGCCAGGTTGAGAGCACAGCCAAGCAGCTGCAAGCAGTGACTAGCCTAGATGTCATCGTGCATGCACCATACACGAGGGCGCAACAATCAGCTGAAATTTGTTTGGGCTTTGCAAGTGATAAGACGGCAATGTACCAAGAGTCTACTATTACCCCAGATGCCAGAATTGAGGCATTTCTGAGTACTATAGCCGGTTATGAATATGCCGACTCAATACTGGTAGTGACCCACAACCCTATT
>JAUHYX010000323.1 GCA_030426285.1 bacterium | reverse complement strand
TGGTAGTCAAACACAGAAGGTCACAAAGCCTGTTGCGTTTCCGAACGATAGCATTGTGGAGTCGTTTTCATGGAGTTATGCCAGCAGGCTTTTGAACTACTCAACGAGTAGTTTCGAAAACTCAGTAGAAACTAATGAGCAGTGGGAGTACACATACGGTCCGCATGGCGAGCGTCAGTCGAAGCGTCGAACAGGACGGTCAACTGGCTTTCAGCTCGAGACTACTCACCCGTGGGTGTACTACGGCATCACAGGAGCGCAGCAGCTCAGCACATGGCACGGTCGTCAAACACTAAACGATAGCTGTTATCTCGGCCAGCATGTGTGGATGTATCCGCAAGAGTATATTGCCTACGGCGCAGGATCCGTGCACGCAATTGAACTCACGCCAAGCAACAACAAGCGCTACAAGTTCACAGACCATCTCGGCACAACGTGGTTAGTTGTCAACGACCGCAATGCACTTGTCACACAACGCGACACAAAGCCCTTTGGCGGTGAACTCTTCCTGTTTGGTGTAGATACCCGCAAAGGGTTCATCGACAAAGAAACAGACAGTGAATCCGGTCTCGGCGACTTTTCAGCGAGGAAGTATGACAACAAACTTGGGTTGTTTACAAGGCCAGATATATATTGGGAGATGTACCGGGGGATTTCACCATATGCATATTCAACAAATTCTCCTTTGACGTTGATGGATCCGTCGGGCGATACAATTGCTGTGTATGACGGTGATGGAAATTTCACAGGGTATGAAGATCTAGAAAATTCAGGTATAACTGGTGAGGTTCGTGTAAACGACAGCTACTCTCTCAGTTTTGAATTTCACAATATTGATCAAGACAGGTCCAAAATTGAGAATGGGATTGTACTATTCTCGCATAGGGAATTGCGAGAAATGGTTGAAAGCGCCACGGAATCATTGATGGAAACTACTTCATTATTTTCAATTTTTGCACAGAGTTTCCCAGCCCCTGACGAGAATGATGATGGATGGTCCGACGCCAATCACAAGACATTCGGTTTACTCGATTTTTCTCCGGAGTTGCGTGACAAGCTGCGCGTTGAAAAAGTAGAGAAGCTAGCTCTAGTTCTTCCAGCTGCTAGTGGCGCTAGTTCAAGCAGCAGACCGTTGGCTTATGACCGGTTCGAGTTAGGAAACTTCCTCTGGGGAGCTGCAGGAAGTCGGATGGAAAAAGATCTAGGTATTCTACTTACCGGTGCCCAATTGAATAATGTGTTCAATGGTCGGAGAGATAACCCCCAATTGGAAAACGTTGGCTTACTTGACGATCCTTTTGATCAAAATGCGATTGTTAGAGGGTACGAGTACTTTTATTGGAGAGCGTATGAAAACGATTAGTAGATGTACGATTCCCTTCGTTCTTATTGTTGCTTGCATCTCCTGTGATTTTGTTTTCAGAGGTGAATTTGGCAGGGATGATGAATTGACAAGGGTGCCGGATCTGGATGTAGATTCGCTTCATCACTTATTGGAGTATAGGCCAGTCGCTAAGGGTATTTGGGCGTTTTCAGAAAGATTTAGGAAACGATGGAAGTTTGCTGATGAGTTTACAGTTCGGGGAGAGTTTCTTGTTGATGCCAGACTAAAATCCGAATATTGGGATTCTGCTCGAATTATTAGACCAACATACTTTTGTGAAGAAGGTTTAGAGTTACTGAATAAGAAGCGCCTTGAAGAAATTTTTGGAACAGTCAATGTCGATTCAGCTCGCAGTTTGTATAGAACAACGTCGATAATGCTTGTTCAAAACAACATTTATGAAATCAACTCTTGGCGAGACGACGACCCGAATTTGGTTACCACATTCGATTCGCTGACATACCTCTACGGGTACACGGAACTAGATACGGTACCAAGTGATGTGGATGCATCGAAAATTCAGTATTCAGCAGACAGCCTCTTTTGGCTTGTACCCCTGCCGTGATAATGCATATAGTGTTGTTGTCTTGCTCAGCAAAAGATCGAGTTCACGTTGTGTGGCAAAAATAGTGAAGGAACATAGATGACATACGTCAAAAGATATCTGATTTGGCCAACTTTAGGGTTGTCACTGTTAGCTCTCATTGCTGTAGCAGAAGCATTCGAGAAAACGTCTTATCAAGGCAGCAACAAGCAGGTACAAATATTGTGCTACGACAAAACGTATGTAGATATTGACTTTATTGATCCTGGTTTCCAATTTCGTATAACCCCATACACAGTTGAGATGTTTGAATCGGCTCTGGACACAAAGGGGGTTAGCTTTTCCTATACTGTTGTGGATTTCTGTTTGTCTGGCAGGGAAGTGCAAGAAGTCGGCGACTACTACTACGATACTCGTGTAATTTTCAC
>JAUHYX010000100.1 GCA_030426285.1 bacterium | reverse complement strand
GCTTCTTATTCTGCCGTGGGGCGATCGCTTCGACGCTAGTGGCAACAAGGTGGCTGACGGTTATGTCGCCATGATTGGCAAGCGAGACGGCCGTCTTGAACACAGCCCACAGGCAAACAACGCAGCGCAAATGACCCTCGTATTCAAAGGTGGTTTGCACTCAACCACGAGCGCATTCGATGCCCTGTTCCCATACACCCCAGATGCTATCACGCCGTATGGAAGCACAGAGATGCAGCCAGAGGATATTACCTCCACGCATCTGACCACTTTGAAGAACGGCGGCTACGAACTGATTGATGAAGCAGCGTAGTCACAGGCCAGTCTAAACGGTGACGTATAAGCACACATATAGCTCCTATATCGGCGACGCGCACGAGCGCGTCGTCGTTATTGTTGGTGACACTTTTTCCGAGATGCTCGATATCGATGCGGCCACGGAAGTTGGGGTATTCTCTATCGAAAAAGAAAAGGAAGACTTGGACCTTGGCGGTGGCAAATTCACACAAGACTCTCTGTCTCTGACCTTCGATGAAATTGCGGCGCGCTCAGATGCCGACGCAGACGTTATTGACCTTGTGGCCAGTACCGGCCAAGGCGCTCGCGTGTATGTGTCACTCTTTATCAATCCACCTGTTCCGCCATCACACTCTGATGGCGTATTCCTTGGGCTGATAGACCAAAAGTACAAGCAAGATGAATCTGCCTGGTCTGGTGACCAATGGAGTACAACCGCTGCGCCTGTGAGAACGATCAAGTGCACAGCAAAAACATTCTCAGCCGGTGTACTCTCCAAGCTCACACCTGAAGATATATTTGTCGGTACCGATGAGATCGATGGCGTACTGGGTGACGAAGCATGGTTAAGTACGCACGTGCAGTCACTACCGTTCTATCACGATCACATCAACACGACGCACCTCTTTTCTCTGCAGAGGCAAGTATCCCTAACAGAGCTCATTAAGAAAATTTTGAGCGTGTGCGAGCAACATGTGCGCGCAGCCATTGAAGAGCCCACGTTTGAGCTTACGCTGGACATTACGATCGCCACCAGCCCAATCACATTTATGGCTCCCGGCCTCTTGTTACCCCGCGAAGGGTTTAACAATGGCATCGATGGGTACGACTTCACACAGCAATCCCCTACAGTTGTTACCCTTGGAGACTCTAGCGCAGTCACCGAACCGTACGTGCATTTCGGTTTAGTCGACTACTCCAAAGAAGATAAGGACATAGCGTGGGGCCGTTACAAATCTATCTACGCGCTCATCGCCGCCCTTGCGCATCCGTTTGGCATGTACTTTGTGCCGCGCTGGGAATCCGCCACGAATTTGGTGCTCAGCTATGTGCCGCGTACAGAGCTCATCACTGGTGTGGTGTATATGCACGATGTCGTCCGCGCAGATAGATCAGTCGCGCTTGGGCTCACCGCGCCAAAACGCTTTTTTGCGCAGTCCACACGCTATACGCCCGGCGGTCCTATGAGACTCCGCAACCAACGACTCTACCCAGAACAATTTTTAGCCGACGAAGACTCGGCCAGCACTGAGCAAATATCACCTGAAGATGGCGACGAGTCGCTCGCGCTTTCTGTTAGTCCCACACTCGCCGTCAGTGAGACACTCGTCACGCTGTATGTCGCGCCTGTCAATTGCGCTGACTCGCTTGAGATGCAAGAGATATTCAGTTTTCAAGAAATGGCGCACACAGGCATTGTCGTACGCGATGGTGACTATTACAGGCACGCTATCGCTGTTGCTGCCACGCTTGGCACAGAACAAATAAACGAGATGTCACTCTCTCGCCTTCTGAACCGGTTGTATGGCCGCGAGAAGCAGTACTTCGACGATGAGCGCAGCCTCACAGTGCCGTCTCTCACGCAGTTTTCAGAGTCCACCGACGGTTCATCTGCTTCGTGGAAACACGTGCGTTTGGGCTCTCAAGTGGTCATCGATGAGGATACATATGTCGTGGTTGGCATCGAGCGCGATCTGATCAAGTTCGAGACGAAGCTCAAATTGCACCGCTCAGGCCGGTTCGATGTGGGGCCGTCCTCAAAAACCACTGACACCATTCTCTCGGGAAGCCACCAGTCGCCTACGGCCTCGAGCGCAAGCGCATCTGACGATGTGGCCATCGTACCGGCCGTGGAACCCATGGAGCAGCATGACGTGGTTGTCATCACTCCGAGCGGACAGGCGGCTCGGGCGCAGGCTATTGCAGATCATGCACACCTTGCTTGCGGGATTGCCCGGCAAGCGGCCGCCATTGGCGAGCCCGTACTCGTGCAACTCTCTGGCACTATCACGCTGCCTAGCGCAGGCATTTCCTCTGGGGATGTCTTGTGGATTGTCTCGGCCGGCGCACCATCGTGGAATGCCAGTGTGAGCGCGCCGGCGCACTTCATGCTTAGGCAAGTAGGTGTCGCTGTGGCAACGAACACACTACTAATCAGCCCATCTACGGGCGTTATAGCACACCCAGGAATGCTTACATGAACATTGCCTTGAAATACAGACCAGCCGGTGGTGACCCCGGAGGTTCGGCCGACCAAACACAAGAGTTTAACTCGCTCAGGTGTATGGCCTTGCCGAGCGTGGAGCGAGCAAGCGGTCAGACGTTGCGGCGCTTTGGCTATTCGCGGCGCTTTGCGAGTCGAACCGTCTACGATGTCGCCATTAGTGCCGATGAGTTGGTAGCTACTGCAAAGTACACCTTCCTTAAAGACATGTGGGCAACAGCGAGCCGCATATGGATTGCCACTGAGAAAGTTGCAGATGTGTGGCAGTACGTTGAGGTCGTGTTCGCTGGTGACGGCAACCTGCCTGCCACGTTTATTGGTGGCAGTGCCCGGTTCCCTGAAGTAGCATTTGAGTTGCAAGAGGTAGAGCCGGCATGAATATAGAAGACATCCATAAACTGCGCTTGTGTCCTCTCAAAGAAGTGCAACTCTACGGCGGCGATCTCAGCTCGACAGCGTATATCAAGTTACTTGGGAAACAGTCCACGTGGGATATAAAACCCGAGATAGTAATAGACATGTATGGCATGCCTCGCACGGTTGCCTACCGGTTGGAATCAAAACTGTACCTAGCATCAGTCGATCAAGAAACCATCGTCCCAGCGCTAGCAGGAAAAGAGAACGGCAAGCTTCTCCAAGCGGTGTTTTACTTCGATGGCGCGGAAGTGTACTCGCCTGCCGCTGGCTTTCTGCGGGTGGATGTGCACGCGGAAAACCAAGACGCGGACATTGGGTTCTCGGTGCAGTGGGCAGGCTCAGACCTCTACCCGCAGGCTGTTATCGCACTCACAGCCATGCTACCAGCCTCCGGGGTGAGCGAGATGATTATCATTCAGACTTTGCAAAATCAACCTTCTTAAATCACAAGAGTACGTATCACGAGAGAGACTATGAACACACATCAGACACCCGTACAACAGGCAGCTCTGGCAAAAGAAGTGTACACATGTACGTTTACCTTGGCAGGCGCGACTTACTGCTATGACTACGACGAGCTTGAGATGCAACAAGCGTTGCTAGCGCTACGCACCTACGAACACCGCTTTGACCAAATACAGCTCAAAGGGTCTGTCGGCCTGCAGACCGACCTCGATGACGAAGGCACATTTGCAACGCTCAGGGCACTGGCCTATTTGCTGAAACGCCGCGGCGCAGATGGGTTCCTAGAACCCTTCTCGAAGGCTCATGCCGAGGAAGTGGTCTATGAAGAGCTGAAGAAACTCAAGGGTGCTCGGGACTGGAAGGCACTCGGGAAGCTAAAAAAAAATTTCTTTCAGAGGCAGAGCAAGCTACTACTGTTATCCAGCGTGGACTCATCGTTCGAAATGCAAGAAGTCAAAAAGCATCAAACCGCTCTATGGGAACAATACGCCAAAGCAGACCGAGTGGTGCATCAGCAACTCAACGCCAACGAAGAGCACAACGAATTGTCGAAAAGCGGCAACGAGCATGGCTCCCCGGGCGCTACAAAGAGCTAATGCGTGAGGCGCTCTCGCACCCACTCTTGTGGCTCATTGCAAACCAAGACTACCTCAAGCTAAAGGAAGCACGATCGATGCGTATGTGGGAACTCGAAGGCATCATGCGCAACTACATTGAACAAGATTAGAACACAGAACACAAGCATACGACTATGGCAGCCATACATTTAGACGTCAACCTCAACCCTACGCTCGATGTTCAGAAAATGAACGCCCTACTAGAGCAATTTAAGAAGGCACTTGGGCGGTTTGGTAAGAGTATCAATCTGATCGATGAGGATGAAATACGAGAAATCAACGCCGCGTCCATTGCCGCACGTGACCTTGGCACGGCTATCGACGAATTGCCAGATGACGAGGACAAAGGTTCTAACTTTTTCAATGTCGCTGGTCTTCTCGATGTTGTTGACAGAGCCTCACAAGCACTAGGACAGCTCTCGTCGGTTTCAATTGAGTACGAACAATCGCTGGCCAATGTGGGCGCGATCACCGGGCAAACAGGAGAGTCGTTGCAGGGCCTTGGCAAGGATGCACGCGCACTGGCTGTCGAGTTTGGCACGAGCGCCACGGATCAACTCGCATCGTACCAAGGGATTCTCTCTAAACTCGGCCCCGGCGTAGCTGAGAGTTCTGAGGCTCTGAAACTTCTCGCGACAAATGTCAACGTCCTATCGGCCTCAGGTGGTGGTGACGCGGCGCAGTCGATGGCCGCGCTTACAGACTCAATGCTTCAATTTGGCCTCGTCTCTGGAGACTCGCTAGCAGACGCGCAGGCATCCACCGATGTCATCAACGCGCTCGCGGCAGGCGCTCAAGTTGGTGCAGCCGAGGTGCCAGAGGTTACAGCAGCCATCCTACAAGCCGGTGTCTCAGCTAAAGGTGCAAACCAGAGTTTTGAGAGCGTGAACGCTGCCATTCAAGTACTCGCCGTTGGCGGCAAAAAAGGAGCCGAGGCAGGTGTTGGACTGCGCAACGTGTTCGCGCTCATGCAGAAGGCTTCGGGACCGGCTGAGCTTGCGATGCAAAAGCTCGGGACATCGAGCGAAGAGCTGGGAGAAATTCTCACGACACAAGGCCTAGAAGCCGCGCTTGGCAAACTCAATACTGGGCTCGATGGCGTAGGTTCTGCAGCAGAGAAAAACGCGCTTCTGTTTCAAATCTTTGGCGCCGAGAACGCAGCCACAGCGGGTATTTTGCTAGACAACACAGACAAGCTAAAAGACTTTGAAGCGGCAATTCGCGCGGGCCAAGAAGGAACAGGCTCGGCCTTTGAGCAAGCAGCCCAGCGTATGGACACGGCTCAAGGCACTATTGACCGCGCACGCGCTTTCATGCAAGAACAGCTACTTTCGATTACGGACTTTGTTGGTACCGGCGTGTCAGCTGTACTGGGCTCTGCAGCTGAAATGGCGCCTGCTATCACATCGCTCACCAGTATCACGGCCATATTCCCCAAAAATGCAGGTGCGGGTCTCAAGAAGTTTGCAGGGCAAATGCTAACAACTCTTCTACCTGCTTTAGTGACCAGTGAGACTGGCTTTTTTGGTGTGGAGATTGCGGCCGGTTCATCATGGGCAGCCATCTTAGGCCCTGTCACTCTTGTGGTGGCCGGCCTCGCGGCTGTGGGCGGTGTCATATACTTGCTCTACGAGAATTTCGAAACCGTGCGTAACATCATAGATGATCTCTGGGATCAAATCAAAGGATTTGCCTCTGGTGTTGTTGGCGCGCTCGGCGCACTCTTCACTGGCGATTTCGGCGGTATCGCAGACGCCTTTTCTGACGGTTTCAATGAGTCCATGGCCAGCTCGCTCAAAGAAGGCATGGACGAGGTGATCTCGGAGCTTGACGCAGATGTCAAGATCAAGGCGAACGCGGACTTCGATGATCTGGTAGCCGAGTATGACGATGTGCAAAAACAGATCGCAGAGCTCTCTGGCAAATCCGAGCTCACCGAAGCCGACCAGAAACAACTCGATGCACTCAAGAAAAAAGCAAAAGAAGCGGCCTCAGAGATTGCAGAGATTGCACCTGAGGCCAAGGTTAATATTGAGGCGAGCGTAGACGATGCCGGCAATCTTGTAGAAACCTACGACATCAACATCGCCAAAGCGCGTGAACTCTCAGAGCAAAACAAGGAGATTTTTGGCGCTGAACTAGAAGAAGCACAGGAACGCTTTGGCGAGAAGTCCAGCGAGCTCGTCGAGATTTATGGCGAACAGAAAGAACGCCTCGCAGAGCTCAAAGAAGAGTACGAAGATGCGGCCAAAAGCGGTGACACAGAAGACATCAAAGAAGCGCAGGCCGAATACCAGGCGTTGCGCGCGGAGGTCAATCGCAATAAAAAGGCGCTTGTAGAAACCTTCACAGCGGGCTCTCAGGCTGGCGTGCTCACTAAAGAGGCCTCCGATGAGATCACAGAAGCGCTTGAGCTGACAGAAGAACAAGCGCAGAAGATTCTTGAGGTGCAAGAGAAACAGACCGAAGAGGCAGAGGCAACTGCCAAGGCTGTAGAAGAGGTTGGCGAGAGTTTTGAGTCTACCTTCACAAAGGCCAATGAGAGCGTTGAGGCCACTCTCGCAGAGCTGAACACCCTCACCTTGCGCAAACGTGAACTGGAGCAATCAGGCGAAGTAGATACGAGCGCCGTGGAGGCCATTGATGCCCAAATAGCAGCCACACAACAATTACTCCTCGAGCAAGATAAAGAGCGCGACGCACTCAAGTCTCTAGCCGACGCAAACGCTAAGCTCATTGAGGACCCAAAGAAAAAGAAAACCAAAGCGGTGGACAGCGAATACACCACCCTTCAAAAACAACTCGAGTTGCAACAGACGATTGCAGACCAAGAGCTCGAGCGCAATGAACTTATCCAAGAGCGCGTGCGCATCGAAGAAGGGCGCGAGGCCAACGCAAGCGACGAGCTCGTCACAGAATCCAAGCGGCTCGACCTGTTGAAACAACAGTACAAGCAACTTCAAGAGACGTTAAAGATTGAGCTCGATGACGACGGCAATGTTATTGCTGTGGGTGTGGGCATAAAGAAAGACGAGCGCGCAGAACTCCAAGCGACCGTGCGTGAAATGGCCTTAGACATTGAAGCACAAACCAATGTTGTCCTAGAGGCAACAGCTGAACTCAGCATCGAGACAGAAGAGCTTGAACAATTAGAAAACGACCTTGAGCGCAAAACCCTTGAGATGAAAGTAGAACTCGGCCTGACGAGCAAGGCTGAACTGTTGACAGAAGTGGAATCGGACTTAAGCGCTATAACAGAAGAGCGCAAGGCACTCGAGACCAGGCTGCAACAAGAGCTCGGTGATGCCGAAATATTGGAAGTGCGCCTGCAACTAGTGGAGATTAAAGAACTCGAGTTGGCCAAGTCCAAAGAAGTCAGCTCAGTGCGCAAGAGTGTCTACCAAGAAGAACTCTCCAACTTGCGGGCAGTGCATGAAACAGAGCAAATTGACCTGACCAAACACCTTGAAGAAATCCGTCTCACAACGGAGTCGCACCTTCAGGTAGCACACACAGCGCGCATGAACCTTCTGCAACAACAGAATGAGTCAGAGCTCAAAGAGCTCGATGAGATGCGCGAGAAAGACCAAATATCAGAGTCTGCATATCTCAACCGTAAGCTCGAACTTGAGGCCGATTACCGCGCTCAGCAGAGCATCCTCGAGGGTGAGCAAGAAGGCGCACAATTTGCGCTGGACATTGAAGAGGAAGTGTCCGATCTCCTATCACAGAAACAACGGCTCGAGGACGAGCTAAGTCTTGCTATAGAATTTGGTGACAATGACGCGGCCGCAGAACTCCGCCGCCAACTTGATGAGATTGGAGACGTTATTACAGAGAAGAGCGACACTCTAGGCCAATCGATGGGTATCCTCAAAGACGGTGTGGCGAGCTCTCTCACGCAGCTCTTTGCGGGCGACAGCACTGGTGCCAAAGAGGGAATGCGCAAGACGTTCGCGCAATTGGCGGGCTATCTGAAAAAGCTGATTACAGCTGCCGCACTAGAAATCGTACTTGCGTCTCAGCCAATCAAGGCATTGGCCGCCGCAGCGGGCCCGCTCGCACCTGTCGTGCTTGCAGGAATCTCGGCAACAGTCACAGCCGGTATTAACGCGCTCGCCTCACCTATTATCTCAGGCATCCTGAGCTTCTCGACCGGTGGCATTGTCCAAGAGCCGACACTGGCCGTGGTTGGTGATAGAGCCGCGTCCACCGGGGCTGACAATACCGAATACATCTTGGGTTCAGATCAGCTTCAAGCGGTCATAGAAAAGAGTTACCAAACGTTTGCAACGCCTGTAGTCAATGAGCTGCGCAAAGTAACAAGAGCAATAGAAGGGCTCTCGCTACAAGCCAAAGTCGATGGCGAGAATTTATACATGCTCGTGAAACGACAAGAATATCTCGAGAGCGACAGACTCATTACAGCATAAGAGAAACAACAACGCACAGAAGCGGCGAAGAGCCGGCAAAGAAACACTTAAACCCAATGGAGAAGAGATCATGTCAATTGAAAGGACACCCATTCAGAAAATACCTATTCAGACCATTAGGCAACAAACTTGGGCCGATACCGATGAGTCAGACGCGCAAGTAAACGGAGTGTGCATACTTGGGCAAGGCCTGAGCTTCACGGTCAACCTCGATGTGCCACACCCAGACACGGACAGAGACGAAAGCACGCACGCAGGGCCTTTGCTTGATGAAGCAATTGTCGCAATTGCTGGCCTGACAGAGTTTATCGAAGAAGCAGAACTGCCACGAGCAGACAAAACATCCGTTTGTGACTCAATTCAAGCTATTCGTGAAACGCTTGATGCCATTGAGCAAACGCTGTAAGCTGTGGAGGTAGAAAGACAATGAAGGCACTCATTCCATGGGTTGGCGGCAAAAGCAGACTGGTGAAAACGCTGCTGCCGATGATACCCGGTCACACGACGTATGTTGAAGTGTTTTGTGGCGCTAGCTGGCTCTTGTTCGCAAAGGAACCTTCGAGAGCTGAGATCATAAACGATATAAATCGAGACCTGACGACCTTTTACAGATGTGTTAAGTTCCACCTAGATGAGCTTGTGCGCTATATACGTTGGACGTTGTACTCGAGAGATGACTACGAGATTTTGCAGAAACAGGACCCGAGTTCGCTCACGGACATCCAACGCGCAGTGCGGTTCTATTTCCTGCTAAGAGGCTCATTCGGTGCAAAGCTCGACTTCAACTCATTCAAGTCCTCGGTAGCGCGCAAAGGACTCAATATTCTCGGCCTAGAACAAGAGTTTTCAGCAGGCCATGTGAGACTAAATGGCGTGACAATCGAGAATAAGGACTACGAGTACGTCATAAAGAAGTTTGACCGGCCGGAGACATTCTTCTACATCGACCCACCATACAAAGGAACAGAAGACTACTACGGCAAGGGGATTTTCTCTGGAGCCGACTTTGAGAATCTGCTGCGGCTTTGCCAGAACATGCAGGGCAAGTTCATGATGAGTATCAATGCGCACCCAGACATTGTAGAGATGTTCAAGGACTTTCAGATCCATTATGTGGACACGAAGTACACGCTAAATGGCGCAAGCAACAAGAACGACGTAAAAGAGCTACTCATTCTCAACTATGAGCATGACGCTGAAATACAGAAAAGACTCTGCATACCAAGGCTAGATGGTGTGCTCACTGAACCACAATTACCGCAGTAACATCCAGAGGAAAGAACATGCTATTTGTGAACGGTAAATATCACAACCCGACCCAAGTCCACTCAGTGCAATGCAACCTGCACACAAAGGAAGTCGAAGAGAAAACAGCCAAGAATAAGACCGTCAAGAAGCTTGTGCAGGTCTACACTATCCGTATTTCATTCACAAACCTCTTCATCACAGGTGTAGACAAGAATATGGTGAATCGTGGCTACTACAATCGTGTTTTGCAAACAAGTGACCCAATACTTGCGCAACGATGTGCAGGACGATTGATATATGGTCATGACAACATGCCCGTGCGCTTTGTAGACAGCAAGAACATTGACCCGTGCCCGAATATCAGAAGCATGTGTGCGGAGAACATTGACCCGGCATTTTACCCGGAGGTCCCGGGCCAAGAACCTGAGGAATAATGGCCAGCATGTTTGTTGTGGAGAAGTCCACACTTTTGGTAATATTACTAGCGCTTCAATCACCCCTGGTTGAGGCGCTTTTTAATTAGTACCAGGACCCGAATGAATAAGGCAGGGAAAATGCCCGACCGAATATCTCATTATGTGGATAACCAGAATTGACTCTCATTCGCGTAGTCGTGAAATTCAAGCACATTTTTTCTTACAAAAACATAGGTTTTACAATGTTTGAAATTTACGGTGCGTACTTCAACGCAAGCCACGTGAGGTGTTTTCGTGGTGTAAGAGGCGAAAACGGAGTTCTTACCAACTATAAGTTGAAAGTTTGGTTCGGGGATGAGGAGGTAACTCATATCAAGATGAACAGTGAAGAAGACCTAAAGAACGCGATGGCGCAGATTGCAACTGCTCTATCTGGACAGCAACATCAGAGTGATCATATGAAAATATTTGATAAATCTTATGTCTATGAGGAGGGAAACAATGGGTAATCAGTCAATGGTTAAGGTCTGTGGCACAATGTTCATACGAGAACATTTATTGGGCGCGTACATAAAGCATGGGTCACAAAAGCCATACCAAGTGTATCTCCGAATCTCAGGATCTGAAAATGACGTTCCGATCGGGGAAACTGGTAGTTGGGATGAATGTGACAAATTGATTGAAACTGTTTGGGATTGCTACATGAATTCAAAAGGCAAAGCGCTATACAACCATGACGCGCAAATGCATGGAGAGCCATAAGCACATTCTATACCAAACTATGTTCGTAACTAGCGCCTCGCTGTGACTGCTGTGAGGCGCTTTTTATTTGAATAGCAAACAAGTATGAATATCAAAGAAATAGCCAATGAAATAGGGGTGAAAGAAGAACAGATTGGCAGGTGTCCTAAATGTGGTGTGTGGCTCACAAAGGCGGCAAAAGAGCCGTTCGAAAGACTGTGCCGAGAGTGTGAAAAACGTGGGCAAAAAGAGCGCAGTTAATTTGGTAACGGAGAACCGGATTCGACCCGGAATAATTTGGCATCAACGAAAATTAATTTGGCATTACACAGTAGTATTGCAATGACATGGCAAACGCATCGACCTCCAAATAGATTATGTATAATCACACTTTGCTGTCCACTTTTTTGAGCTACGTCGGATCGTCAATGGCTAAACCTTGCAGACTTATTTTAGCAGCTTTGAATCAGATCAATCCACATCCAATTTCCTATCTGGGAATCAAGATTCGCCAAACATACCCCTTGTCATTGCACCCTGGCGGGTGCGAGAAGAAACCTGTTCTAGCAATAGTCTTCAACGTCATCGACACCTGTGATGAAGTTCTGCATGTCAGGTAGCACAGCACGTTTCATAAAATCAAAGAAGTCTGAATATTCTGCTCTAATAGTGTTCCATCCCGGTTCATTCTGACAGAATGATAGATGAAATTCTATGACTTTGCCGGAGACTATTCCATCGACAACTTCAAACCCTGCAAAAGTGTCCATGTCTTGCCTTCGTCCAAATGTCAGCACATTCGATTCTTTCTCACATTCTATCCGATATCTTTCATTTATGTAAGAACTTTGTTCGATTTTTCTATCAAATTGCCATGGAACGAACCTAGTTAGTTCAAGTCTGGTGAACCATTTATATGATCTCGGTAGCTCTGTTTCCATTTTCTAAATCTGAAACGCACAATTTTCTATGTAATATACTCACTAGGGCGTAGAGTTCTAGCG
>JAUHYX010000099.1 GCA_030426285.1 bacterium | reverse complement strand
GGGTTTGCCGACCGCATCATTTACGATGTTAATATTGACATCGCCAATGAAATTCGCGTGCAAATGGACTTCGGACAACTCGACCGATTTGAAGGCAATGTGAGTTTGGCAGACAGAAACAACCCGCTACACTATACTACAGACTTACGGGATGATTCGCGTCCGCGCCGTCTGGTTGGTGAGCTAGGGTTTCGCAATGGGTTGTATCAGTTTTATCGGAATTTTTCTGCAGATGGTTCTATTCGTTGGGACGGGCCTATAGATGACCCTATTCTCGAGCTCACTGCAGACTTTTCTAGTTTTAGAAGCACGGCAGAAATTCAGCAGAAATACTCTGTGCAGCTCGACATGCTCGGTAGAAAGTCCGATTCTCTTTCTGTAGACTTTCGCTATCAGATTGCAGATGGTCCGTGGGAGGAAGACGACAAAAACGCCTTGTTGCTCCTAATTCTCGGTCAAACTGAAGACGAACTTAAAGGAATCCCACAAGCTGCGATAAACTCTACCTTGCAACAATTCTCGCAAGTAGTTTCACGAGGCTTGAGTGACTTGCTAGAAGGCACAGGCATTCAGGCTGTTGAAGTGTACGTTCCTGACCTTTCTTCAAATTCAGATGATTCAAGTTTAGAAAACGCAATTGTGAAGGTTCGCGGCAGCATCGAGGGCACCGGAGTCTCATATTCAGCGAGCACATATATCAACGACGTTTCAGCGGCTACATTTACGGTTGATATTCCTCTTTCGGCGTTGCTTGACAGAGAAGGGCTCGAACAGCTGTACCTGACACTGGTGATGGCGACGGCTTCAGAAAAAACCGAGTCTTTTGACCAAAAAGACCTTGAAATCAAGCTCAACTGGCAGTCGCGTTTCTGAGTTATACTTGTGCTTTTTGTTCAACTACGCAAAGCACTTTGCCCTTTTCAACTGCTTCACCACCATTAGTAGCAACTTTAGAAGCAATTCCATCATGTGGTGCGCACAGATCGTTTTCCATTTTCATGGCTTCTAAGACAAACAGTTTTTGCCCTTTTACAACCTGATCGCCTTCCCGAACATGTACAGTCTTCAGTAAGCCTGGCATGGGTGCAGACATTTTTGTCACTTTCGGAAGTCTACCAGCAGTTTCACGCAACAAGCGAGCAAAGTACTGTTCTCTTTCCGTTTTCACGTCAAACTCATACACATAGCCCCTTAGGCTTACTAAGATAGTTCGATCTGGAGAAACCGAAATGCTGCCAGGAACAGCAATACCATTGCTGTCAATAAAATTGAAAACACGTGAGTCGTCTGTGGATTCCACATTGTATGCAACACCGTCAAGCACAACACAGTGTTCGTCAATGTCAGCAGAATGCTGTGTTTTGTCAAGAACAGAGGATACCGAATACGTTGTCATATATGGTCGTAATTGTCTGTTGAGTAGCTGTCAAAATCAAAGTTACTTCTTGTTACCGTCTAAGCCCAATTTTTTACGCAAAAACTCGTTTGCGTTTGAGTTTTGCGACCAATACGGTTCGCGCATTGACGTGCGCAAGTAGCCTTCTTCCATTAAACTCTTGCCACGGAGAACTCTATAGGCAGATATCTTGTGTGGATACTGTTTCTCAATGACAAATTCGTATGTCATTTCCTTGCCCACAAAAGAAATACTCGTGCATTCTTCTTGCGAATGGGAGTCATACCAATCTGGCACATCCTCAGAGCGAACAACCGATACTTCAAACACGTCCGGTGCGATATGCAACATCCGTGTATACTCGGCCGAACGCACCAGCGTAAGTTTGGCGTGCTCTATTGGTTGTACTAACTCACGGGCTAATGTAAACAAGCCATCGGCCGGTACGAGAGGAGAGCTTGGTGGTATTGTGAGCAGTGTGTTGCGATCGCCTTCGCTCTCAAAGTACGAGTTCTCTTGCACCGTATAGCCATTGGTCTGACGGTTCATTTGCTCAAAAGCCGTTCCACACCACTCTTGCATTGTCATCGTAACTTTGGCGAAATCACCCTTTCGAGCTTGCCATTTGGAGTGGCGAACATTGTCTAGCAAAGCAAAGGTAGACGTCATGGTATTGTACTGATAAATACCTGTGTTGAACTGCTTCATACGATTCAACTTCAAGACGTTTACTACCTCACCTTTTCCATTGTCACTCTTCACCTGTTTTGGGATGTTCATAGGTTCGGTGACATAGACAAACACTTGCTCGGCGCTGCGCATTTCACCATAGCGAGACTGTTGCACATCATACACACTGATCTCAGCTTTACCGTCACCCCACCACGACCAAAACGAGGGTGCTTTTGCATGCAGCGTGGATACGCAAAGCAGTGTAATCACCAAAACTAGCAGTCTGAATTGTAGTTGCATTGGCCTGTTTCCCGTGCACCATTCACATCGATATTCACAACAAAACGACGGTAACTAACACCGACGACAATCTTCAATGTACGAAACACATGAGAATTTTTGTATACCAAATTGTTGATACTAAACAAGAAAAGGAAGGATACGAAAGCCTTTATGACTTCTGCTGCGCCGCAGTAGTATCTTTAGGTACAGCGAGAGCTACAAACACACAAACAAATGTGATGCCTGCCTGAATGCCTGTGAGTGCAAAATATGTGCCGTGAAGCTCTTGAAATGCTTCCCCTCCGCTCTCACCAGCTACACGCAACGCATCCATTTGCGGCGCAATATTCCATGCTCGCATAGCGTAGAGCACAACGAGCACCATATTGAGTCCTGGAAGAGCAAACTTGCGCCAAACAGGTGTAAGTGGATACATCAACAGCATTCCCAACAACATCATGCAGACGGCAACCAACTCAATCGAATGCATTCGTTCGATAATGCCAGCATTAATCACTCCTGCCTCAGAACGCTCTAGAACACCGAACAACTCAGGAGCTACACCAGCACCTAACATGACAATAACTCCCAACCACACACCGCAACCGAGTGAAGAAAGGACTTGACCAAGTGTTGTGCGAATTCTTGAAAGCATATCAGAGTAACTATTGTGATTCAACGTACTAGATAAAAAAATGCCTCACCATCGTGGAAGGATTGTGATGGTAAGGCATGCAGCATAAAGAGGAAGAGAACGACTGAAATGAAAGAGCGGGAAACGAGACTCGAACTCGCGACCCCAACCTTGGCAAGGTTGTGCTCTACCAACTGAGCTATTCCCGCTATTCAGACCGTTATACAACGGCCACCCTTAAAGAGTGAAACAAACTTACGGAACTGTAGACTATGAGTCAAGCATATTTTCAAACATCTGAAAGTATTCGCGAAATTCGGCTGCAATCAAGGATTTTATTTTTGCTACTGTCACTTCTGTATTGAGTTCCTCTTGTACGCTAGTAACCGCGGCGTCTGAAATACCGCATGGCACGATATAATTGAACTCGCTCAAATCATTGGTGACATTAAGGGCAAAGCCATGAGCAGTGACCCAGCGAGAACAATGAATACCAATTGCGCAGACCTTGCGTTCACCGTCTACCCACACACCTGTTCGTCCTTCGACTCTGCCACACTCAATGCCAATGTGATGCATAACATTGATTATACACTGCTCAATGCCGCGCAAGAACCAGTGAAGGTCCTGCTTGTAGTTGTTGAGGTTGAAAATAGGATATCCAACAAGCTGCCCTGGGTTGTGCATGGTGACATCACCGCCGCGATTGATATTGACGATATCAATGTCTTTTCCCGAGCTCGCAATGATGGCTTCTAGTATATTCTCGTCGTGAGTATTCCTTCCCTTGGTAATCACGGTAGGGTGCTCGCACATTACCAACACACTATCGAGAGCGCGATCCTGTTTGAGAGACTCTTGAATCTCGGTTTGTCTAACCCATGCTTCGCGAAACGCTATTTCGCCCCAATCCTCAACGCGCACTCCCATGCAACATCTCTCCTTTGCTCACCAAATCATAAAAAAGGGTCAACAGCATTTGCCATTGACCCTTGTACAAACGAATAGCACTTCACTGTATTAGAAATTGACTGCTTCACCCCATGCGAGAGCAGCTGCTTCCATAATAGACTCACTCAAAGTAGGGTGAGCGTGAACTGTCTTGAAGATCGCTGGACCAGTGGCTTCGAGTGAACGTGCGAGCACCATTTCATTCACCATTTCAGTGACATCTGGCCCAATCATATGAGCTCCGAGCAGCTCGCCGTATTTGGCATCAAACACCAACTTCACAAATCCATTAGCTTCACCGATACCATGGGCTTTACCATTGGCGGTGAATGGGAATTTGCCAACCTTGAGTTCGTAGCCTGCCTCTTTTGCTTTTGCTTCAGTCATGCCAACGCTAGCAACCTGTGGGTGGCAGTATGTACAACCAGGAATGTTGTTGTAGTCTACCGGCTGCGTTTCGTGACCCGCAATTACTTCTGCAGCAACAATACCTTCTGCAGAGGCTTTGTGTGCCAACCAAGGTGCACCAGCCACATCGCCAATAGCATATACATTTGGGATATTTGTGCGACAGAATTCGTCAATCTGAATCGTATTTCGGTCGACTTTGACACCCACTGTTTCAAGGCCAATGTTTTCAGTGTTGCCAACTACCCCAATGGCATTGAGTGCCAAATCTGCTTTTATTGTCTCTTGTTCACCATTTTTCTTCTCAATCACAACTTCAACACCTTCACCTACCGGTTTCGCTGAAAGCACTTTTGTTTCGTTGTGCAACTTCATGCCAGCTTTCTTGAAGTTTTTCGCCAATTCTTTAGAGACATCTACATCTTCAACAGGAAGGATATGCTTCTGCATTTCTATAATGGTGACTTCTACACCAAAAGCGCGATAGAAATACGCAAACTCAACCCCGATAGCACCAGCACCAATCACAACCAAAGATTTCGGAAGTTTTGGCTGCATGAGAGCTTCAGTACTTGTAATCACATATTTGTGGTCAACTTCAATATTTGGAATCTGACGCGGAGTTGCGCCAGTTGCCAAAACAACGTGTTTTGCATTGATGGTATCTGTTACAGTCCCGTCTTCATTCGTTACTTCTACGGAATTGGCTGACGTCATACGCCCGCGACCTTGAACATGCTGTACTTTGTACTTCTTGAACAAGAATTTGATTCCATTGCTCATGCGATCCGCTACATCACGGCTGCGACCAATCACTTTTGAAAAATCGACTTTCACTTCACCAACTTCAATACCAAAGTCAGACGAATGGTTTAGGAAGTCCATATACTCTGCACTCTTCAACAGAGCTTTTGTAGGAATACATCCCCAGTTCAAACACACGCCACCGAGGCGATCCATTTCAACACAAATAGTCTTCAAACCAAGTTGCGAAGCTCTGATTGCCGCTACATAGCCACCTGGGCCACTTCCAACGACAACGACATCAACGTCATGCGTATTCATTAGTGTATTTCCCTCAAGTATTCAGAAGAATGCAAATGCATAATTCAACAAAAAACAGCCTCTAATATAGCCAATTTTTCTCTCACTGTATAGTTTTGACATGAGCACGAGCCTCAAAGCTTTGAGTGAGCACAGCATTCACTATACTTTTACTCACGCTGCATCCCTACTGTGTAGCAGCGCGACCTCAATCCTCGAATACAGCGCGTTTTGGATAGTTGAGATCAGTATTTCACCTATTTATGCTGAAAGCTCAAATAAAATGAAAATTTCTTCGTGTTGCCTTGTGACTTTTGCAGCACTTGCGGATTGTATCTGTAAGCAGAAAAAAAAGAATATTGTACCGCATGGGTACAATAACAAGTTGGTACTCTCATACTCCAAAGAAAGCATCTGTCGCATGCGGGCGTCAGGTGCTTTCTATTTTACCCCCTTCCTTTGCTTTTTCCAAACACGTGTGTATTTTAAGAAGTTGTTTGTTTTACCATTATGTGATGTGTGTATTAACAGCACACAAAATGCAGCACAAATTGACGTTGACACACCATTTGAAATTAGTCCGCAACATACTTACAGTAGTTTTTGCAGTCATCTGCACAACAGCTAGCGCTACAGCAACTGGAGAGCTCGAGCAGCTGCACACGATTGTACACTCACAAGAGGCGCAAATTGGTGAAACAGTTGTTGTGCCTATTGAAGTTGAAATTCCATCAAATGTAGCTGGAACTGTGTCGCGCTGCCGTATTTCGTTGTTGTATCCCAAGTCTTCGCTGGTTTGCTTAGCTGATTCTTCGAGTGATTTCCTCGGGGCTCACACTGCTCTTAGTACATTAACCTTGACAGTTGAAACAACGGAGAGCAATTTGACCAAAGCTTTGTTCAATGTCCCTTTCCTCGTTGTTCTTGGTGAAACCGAGAGTATTGAGATTGCATTGTTTGACGTAGAATGGGAAATGTCTGCCGGCAACTGGGTTGCAAGTGGTGATGATGACTTCGAATACGAATTGACAACTGGATCAATTGACATCACTGACGTGTATGTTTTCCAAGACGGTTCAAAGAGGCTGTTGCAATTGCCTTTTGCAACCGCCCATGCAGGACCGAATCCGTTTTCAGAACAGACTCTCCTGCACGTCGCAAACCCTTCTGGACCAGTAACTTGTGCGGTATACAATGTTCGCGGCGAACTTGTTTATGATATGGGAACATTGCCTGCCACTGAAGGCAGATCAGAGCATCACATCCAACTTAGCTCCGCGTATTTTCCCTCTACAGGTACGTATTTCGTTGTCGTATCCAATGGTGATGAGCTTTCCACATTCAGGTTGTTGTTACGCTAGTCCCCTGTGAGCGTGACCCGAACTCAGAGTATCATACTTGCCATATGTTTGGCACTTTTGTTGACACCAGCCTCGCAAGCTCAGGTGTTGAGCCCAGACTTTGTTCCTCCAGCGCAACCCATGTCGATGTGGGGTCTTCGTTTCAACATACCCTGGTATTCAGGCAGTTTCACGTCCCCTTCAGAATTTGAGCCACCGCCCAATGCTACGGCATTTGAATTTCAACATGCACTTGAATTTGGGGTACAAGCGAGCACATTGTTTTGGCCTACTCCTGACTTGTTTGTGACAGGCGGACTGCATTGGAATACGTCCTCTTGGCTATCCACAGAAACAACGCTTATTCAGGGAGGACAAGAGGCCACCATTCATAGAGATTTGTCACAACAATCACTGCTCTTGAATAGCGAACTTGGCTACACTTTTAGTTCATTTGAGCTAGATGGTCAATACGGGCTTGCTCAGGTTGGATTGGGTGCAAATATCGCCCTCGCTCGTATGTATTCAGTGCGCCAGTCGTTGGTACAACCTGTGTTTTCAGATTTGGGAACGGAGTCTGAAGGCAATACATCCTCTCAGAACGTGTTTGCACCATACATTGGTGTGCAAGGAAGCTTGTTTTTGCGCAGGCTGTTCGCTTATCCAATTAGACTCTCTGCACAGGCACAGGCTCAACTGACACCCGAATATGCTGGATCGACTGTGCGCCGGTTTTCTTTCGGGATAATGGCTGACATACATTTACGCACCGAGGCAACTCGCGTGGTTGATACAGTTTTTGTGCGCGACACAACTTCGAGATACACTTCGTTGCTCGACACCACAACCTTTGAACTCATTCATCGCAGTGAGCAGGTAGACAGTGCGCTGGATGAAGGGCGAAATGTACATTTGGTCCGCACAAAAATAGAAGAGTCTTGGCTGCAGTTGATTCCCAAGCCTCCTCCACTGTTGGCTGCCGACATACATTTGTCTTTGTTGGTAGATCGCGAGCACCGTCAAGATTCACTACAAATCGAACTTGCTCGAATTGTAAGAACTGTGACGATTCCTGTATTTCCTCGCATTTTTTTCACAGAGCAAGACAATCGTACTCCATTAGGCTACACATCACTCAACACGAGGTTGACGCCAGAACAACTGCTGTTGAGAGACATGAATGATAGCTTGAAACAAAGGTTGAGTACGCTTGATGGCTCACCATTAGTTCTCACGTCTGTCAATCCAGACCCGGGCACTGTTCGGCAGCGTAGGGATGCAGCAGTTGCAAGAGCCAATATCGTGAGCTCTACATTTCTCACACGGCAACAAACGCCGGGAATCAGAGTAGAGAGCTCACTGGAACAGGCCAGCCTTCTGAAATATTCACCTGATGATCAGCGCTTAGTGGGCATAAACAAGATCGGGCCCAACACATTCCTTCAACGCACTGACACCATGGTATCAACAATTGGCGCTGAACTTCTGGTCACACCAACAGTGTTTACTGATGTGGGCATCCGCAATTGGAGCCTCTTTGTGCACGACTCTCGAACCAATGAGCATTTGGCCATAGTTAGCGGAAATGACATGCCTCCTCCTTCTATCGAAGTGAACTTGGAACAGCTAGCTTGGCTTTCCTCCGTTGAAGAAGGGAAACTCGAAGTGTGGATGGAATTCAAAGACAATGAAGAGCAAGAACTTACAACCGAGCCACAGTTTGTCAACATTACACCGAAGGACTCTACAAGTGGTGAAAACATACGCATTCGAAATCGCAATGTAGATGTGTACTGTTTCCTCGAACCTTCACTCTCGGCATTCTCAAAAGCTAGTCACAGCTATGCTCGAACCTACTTGCAAGAGAATCCGCATGCAAACGTTCGAGTAGAGGTTTTTTCAACGAGGTTAGCAGACAACACTCAGCCACAAACCGTACGAGAACATATCTTGAAACAGGCTCCATACTTGAGCTCGTATCTCACCGAATCATCCCAAGTATCTATAAAAGAACGACCCACAGCGTTCACAATGAACAATGCTGTGGGCCGGCTACTTGCAAGCTGTTTTGTCATTCACATGACTAGTGACTAAGTCTGCTCTGCCATTTCCGGCGCAGATCCACAAAATCACCTTCAATTGCTTTTTCGATACACGCTGTTTTGTACGTGTTAAATCCTTCAATGTCTCCTTGAGCACGCTTCAGTTCTGCATATACTCCCAGAGCTTCAATCTCTGTTTCTCGAATGCCCATGTGTTGGGCAGATGCAATTGCCGCCTTCAGATCTTCATCAGCTTTGTCGAACGAAGATGTTTCAACAAAAACCTCTGCTCTGCGAACCATCCAGTAAGCTTTGTCTGCAGCCTTGCCGGCAACAGATGCCTTGGAGATTCGTTCGTTGATCACTTGAATGTGGATATTATTTGCATGC
This sequence comes from bacterium, assembly GCA_030426285.1. Lineage (GTDB taxonomy): Bacteria > Bacteroidota > Ignavibacteria > Kapaibacteriales > UBA7675 > JAUHYX01. The sequence continues at coordinate 2,735 of JAUHYX010000099.1, read as the reverse complement.
TGCTGCACTTGAATTGTAGCCTCAGCACCGTTTTGCTCATCCACAACATTCGAAGCGTTCTGGCTAGCATTTGGTATGGCGTTTGCCTCAGGAGCTTCGAGACTTCCAATCTGAGAGTCAGCATTGCTGCTAGTTTCATACGGCAGAGTACTTTGCAAATGACGTTGGTTGACGAATGTCTCTTGGGTAACCTGTCTCTCAGTAGTCTCTGGTGACTGGAGCAAGAACCACAAGCCAACACCAGCACCTGCAATACCTGCACTTGTGAGGGCTCTTCGCAACCACAAAGCTCGAGTAGCTTGTGCTGCAATGTTTTGAGACATAGAAGCCCCGATAGAGTTCGTGAAATCAGCACCAACGGCACCGTATTCAGCACTCTGTTTTTTTAGCAGCTCATCTACATACAGTAGTTCGTGCGCTTCTTCAGATACGACAGGGGACGTCATCATCTGGTTTTCAAGCGCTTGGCGACCTTCTTCAGAAATTTCACCATCGATGAGCGCATTGATTAACGAGCTCAATTCCTGGTTGTTCATTTGAATTCCTTCACGTACGGTAGTAAAAACTTTTGCAGCATTTTTCGTGCTCGCGACACTTTCATCTTTGCAGAAGAAAGACCAATATCCATTACCTGTGCAATTTCATCGTAAGGCAAACCACCAAAGTAGCGCAATTCGATAGCTTGCCTATATTCCTCACTGAGCGACGCTATTGCTCGTTTGAGCGCTTCGGACATCAGAACATCCTCAGTCATCTCTGTTGTGAGCTCTTGCAAATGCTCAGCTTCGTCTAACGGTGCACTACGCGCATTCTTTCGACTTAGCTTAATACATGCATGTCGCGCAATCGTAAACACCCAGGCAGCAAAATTGCCACCTTTGAAGTGTTTGCGCTTTTCAAACATCGTGCTCACAACTGTTTGAAAGGCGTCCTCAGCGGCTTGTTTGTCTTTGACAATTGACAAACAATACGCGAACAGCCTGCGCTCGTATCGAGCGTACAGGGCGTCAAACGCGCCATTGTCCAGTTCATCTCGTACCAAGACAAATAGCGCCTCGTCGTCAAGATGTTCATAACGGTTTGCCACTCTCTACACCTTAATAAATCTGTTTCTCAACATTTCGTCACAAATCATCTCTTTACTGCTATTTTCTTCCAGTTTGTGTCCCCCAAAGAACTCACAACGCGGTACAAATACACTCCAGTTGGCACTTGTGACCCGTCTTGTGTTGTCCCATCCCAATACACACTGCGCACCTGTGAAAAAGGAAGGTTGCGAATTGACTGATGTTGTAGGCTGACAATTTCAACTACCCCATTTCCATCGAGTCCGGTGAATTGAATATCTGCGGTTCTAGAAAAGTCAGCTGGTGCGGGGAATACTTGAACCTGAAGTTGTGCGTCTTCTTGTCTTGTCAGCGCTACAACCACGCCTGCTTCGTCTATAAACCGACCATTTTCAAATTCTATATCAAACAATCTTGCGCTCCAGGTGACACTTGAACCGGGGATGTCAAAGCCAACTGCCGTTACAATCAATTCTGAACCTTGTTGTTCAACATGTTGCAGCGCTCCAGTTGGAAACAAGTTGATGTGATCTTCTAGTTGGTCTTCGGCAGCAACCTCGTGATCAAAAACTAAGGCAAATGTGTTTGCGGAACGACGCTCGAATGCAAGTGGTGACGTTCGCATTTGAGGTTCGATGCCAACATATTTAGACGCACCAGCGTGAACAGAAAGCTCTTTGGCACGTGTATTTCCAAACCAAGCATCCGGTAGACTTTCCACCGCCACAGTCGCGTCGGTACTATAGGAGTATTCTTCGAACTGAACTTCAAGCGTGTTTCCAAAAGCAGTTGCCGTTGAAGGAATATGTGGAACCAGGGATACTGAAGTCAAAGGCATGGCGCCAGTTTTAAGTGGGCCGTCAAAAAGTATGCTCAATCTAGAAGAACTCGTCCACTCAGCCCAAACAGGCTCTATCTTCACATGAGGATAGAGTTCAAGCGGCGACGAAAACTCGCCGCGATCTGAAGGTGACTGAAATTTGTGAACTGCGACAGCAACGGCATATCTTGTGTTTGGCGTGAGACCTGTCAACTGTATCTCACTCTGGCGAGTTGAAGCAACATAGGACAGAGAAATTGAGGACTCTTGCGAGATCTCCCCGACCCAGACTCCAAACTCTTGCTCATCTTCAATCCTTCCTTTCCATCGTACTGTTGCTGAAGATGATTCAACAATTGAAGCCGACAAAGAATATGGTATCGAGAGTTGCTCTGAAACTGGAACTTGAGCAAATACTTGCAGACCAGTACCAGTTCCAAACATCAAATCTTTTAGCCCGTCGTCAGTGAAATCAAATGCCGCTAGCGAGTTCGTGAGAGACACGGGGTGATACCAACGTGCATCAAAAAGTTCGCTGTTTGGTGTTTCGGGTAGCGAAAACACATATGTTCGCGGGAAAACGCTCACAAGAACTTCGTCGATTCCGTCACCATTAACATCGGAGCATGCCAAACCACTTCGATAGGGATTCGGTGGTCGAACACCCTTAAATGCGTTTTCAAACACAACTGAAAATCCTTCTGTGGGCGTATATCGCAACACGCGGAGAGTCCACAACCCAGGCTCGTATTCTCCATTTGCATCCGCAGCAAACGTTTGATGCGACAGACAAACTATTTCTGGGACTCCAGATCCATCTAGATTGCCATAGGACAAAAATTCACCTC
>JAUHYX010000322.1 GCA_030426285.1 bacterium | reverse complement strand
AGCACTGTTAAGAGCATTGAGGCCGCAAACATAGCTGCGTATTCTGCAAGAAAGAACAAACCGAATTTCATACCGCTGTATTCAGTGTGGTATCCACCAACCAATTCAGGTTCAGCTTCTGGCAAGTCAAACGGCGTTCTATTTGTCTCAGCATAACTAGACACGAGGAAAATAACAAATGCCAATGGTTGCCAAACGATGTTCCACATTGTTGCTTGTTCGCGCACAATGCCGGTTAAGTCCATCGTTCCAGACAGCATCAACACGCCAATAACCGCGAGACCTAGGGACAGTTCATACGATATCATTTGCGAGGCGGAACGCAGTCCACCAAGCAACGAGTACTTGTTGTTAGAAGACCAGCCAGCCAGCGTCAAACCGTACACTGCTATCGAGGTAACAGCTAGGAAGTACAACAATCCAGCATTCATATGCGGGATAATGGCTAGGTCGATCCTCAAGTCGCCAATCATGATGAAATCGCCAAAAGGAATAATGGCAAATGACATCACGGCAACAACGAGCGTTGTCAGCGGTGCTAAAAAGTGAAAGCCTTTGTGTGCGTTGTCAGGAACAATATCTTCCTTGAGCAACAGCTTTACCACGTCAGCAATAGGCTGAAGCAATCCAAAAGGACCAACGCGGTTAGGACCGAGTCGGTTCTGTATAAAGGCTGAGAGTCGTCGTTCGAGATACACACCACCTGAAGCGCCCGGTAGGACTACTCCGAAGAGGATAACGACTACTTTGATAAGAGGTGTAAGAACTGCTTCCATGAAATTTCCGGTACTTCCAGATTAACTTCGATTACAAGTATCGTTCTTGGTTAAAACGGTTTCAATTCATGCGACTCATATGGAGTCGTAACTTTTTCTTCAACAGATGCTTTGCCGAGTTCTATGCCCTGACGGCGTTTGAGCTCTGCATACGTCATGCCGGCAAAGTCGGCAAAGTCGCTAGCCATGGCGGTACGCACATCTTCTAGTGCTACCACGCCTGAGTCAATTTTGCCAGCTGCGTGCAAGAGTTGATGCAACACGCGCCACGACGTACGGCAATGGCGGCGTTCGCCATGTGTCCATCTGTCGTTGTGTGCGCCAAACTTGTCCCATCGGCTCATTTTCATACCCATGTAGCGCTGATTCTCAGCTGTAACAACTGCTGGTTCAAAGTGTTGAACTCGGCCATCTACATTGGTAAATGTTCCTTCGCTTTCCAACCATGTTGCTGCGGACAGCACAACATCGGCTTTGGTGGTTACTGTAGATGTATTACAAGCGAACAGGATAAATGTGTCGAGAGAATTCACAGCGCTCACGAGCGCTTCAGGCCATCTGCTACAATCGTCTTCGAGTGCCACGAGCGTCTTCACTTTGCCAGAGACTATGTCACTAGCCAAGGTTTCGAGTGCTTTTGCCTGCGGATCAACCCCCATGGCTTTTAAGCCACGAGCATTGGGCGACATATCTGCTGTATGCAATTTGTTGTCTTTGAACTCTGGGTTCAAATGGGCAGGAGCAACCACACGAGCACCGAAGTGCTTGGCAAACTGGATCGCAGAGTAGTTCGACTCATTTGAAGCTTCTGGAGATGCGAGAACCACGGCAGAGCCCGAGGCGGCATTAAGCAAACTAGCGGCTTTTGCCAGCGCATCGTCCCATGTGGCTTCAACATGCGAATCGCCATTGCGAATCAAACATTTGTCAATTCTATCTTCGTTTACTGGCTTAAAGGCATTGAGGCGACCAGTGTCACACATCCAATACTCATTCACGGCCATATTTGTGCGCGGGTCAAGTCGCAGTACTTCGTTGTTCATCACTCCTACTGAGATATTACATCCCTTAGAGCAACCATTACAAATACTGTCGCTAAAACTCATTTCCCATACGCGCGCCTTGAAGCGGAAATCAGGGCTAGTGAGAGCTCCAACTGGGCAAATATCAATAACATTCATTGAGTATTCGCTGTCAAACTGCTCGCCTGGGAATGTGCGAATTGAAACGTGGTCACCGCGTTGGTGGAACGTCAGAACAGGTTGTTCTGCTACTTCGTCAGCAAAGCGAATACAACGCGAGCAAGAAATGCATCTTTCGCCGTCGAACAGAACATTTGGTCCGAGCGGACGGCGTTTGTCCTTCTTGTTTTTCACATCGTCGTATCGGCTCTCACCGGTACTGTGCTTAAACGCGTATTCCTGCAATTTACACTGACCGGCCTCATCGCAAATGGGGCAGTCGAGTGGGTGATTGATCAACAGAAACTCCATAATAGCTTCTTGAGCTTCTTTCACTTTTGGATGGTGCAAACGCACATGCATGCCATCGGCGATAGGAGTTGAGCAAGCGATTGCGAGTTTGCGGCCCCACATGACG
>JAUHYX010000098.1 GCA_030426285.1 bacterium | reverse complement strand
GGACGACATGAATTAGCACTTAAAACCGTCGACAGCGCTGTAAGTATGCTTGCACTTGATCGAGTTGATACAGCGAGATTGGCTTCAATTTTTGCCTCTAAGGGCGACATCTTTTATCTCGACAATCAGTTGGACAGTAGCCAAAAGTATTTCGAAAAGGCTATTGCAATGACGGAGAACTTACCTGAACCAGTAAATGCTCTGGGGATGTCTTATCAAGGCATGGCACGCATTTATCAGCGCAGGAACATTTCGGATTCAGTGGTACACTACATGCTGCTTATGACCAATACGGATGCCGATCAGCGCGAAACGAGAATACAAGGAAGTTTGGCGGCACTCGACAGAAGGCATGAGTACTTCAAACGCACAAAGCGTTTTGAGGAGGAAAAGAAAGAGCTACAACGCGAAGTTTTCCGCAACTATGTGTATATCGGTGCCCTCATATTTGTTGTGTTATCCGTTGGAGTGTTTGTGTGGGTTCGCTTGCGCGCTGCGCGGGAAATCACAAAGCGCAATGTAACGTTGCGTAAAGTGAACACGGAGTTGACCGCGTCTCGACAGGAGCTCAATGATGCCTTGCGGGTGAAAGACCGATTCTTCTCGATTATTGCACATGATTTGAAGAATCCGGTCGCAGCGTTTAAAGAATTGGCCTCCACGCTGAACAACAGCTATGATGCCTTGAATGAAGAAGAACAGAAGGAGTTTTTACAAGCTCTCGACGATTCATCCGAGCATGTTTCTCAACTGTTGGAGAATTTGCTGATGTGGTCTCGTGCACAGCGCAATACAATCAGTTTTTCTCCCGAGCAGTTTGATCTTTCACAAATAGTCAATAATGCTGTCGATCCGCTACAGCTCGTTGCACAGCAAAAGCAGATAGAACTCACTTCTTTGATACCCAATGGTACGATGGTAACTGTTGACGCCAACATGGTGCAAACAATAGTGCGCAACACAGCTTCAAATGCGTTAAAATTCACGCATGAAGGTGGTGAAGTAACTGTTCGATATGCGAATACTTCTGCGGGGTTCGATATCAGTGTATCGGACAACGGGGTTGGTATGACCGCGGACCACATCGACTCATTGTTTAGAGTCGACAAAGTTGTGTCAACAAAAGGTACGCAGGGTGAAAATGGCACAGGCCTAGGATTAATCATTTGCAAGGAATTCGTGGACAAACACAATGGCTCTGTGTCTGTTGATTCTTCACCACAACATGGCACGACTTTTACATTTTCATTTCCGCAGTAGTCTCGCGAAATATGGTTCTCGGCAATTCCTACGCCATCTCTTTTTGTAGAAAGGCAGCAACTTCTGCCACATTGATCCTCTCTATCGGATGCGGCATACCTTCAAATTCGCGATACTGAGCATGTAGCGAACCAGCCATTTGTGTGCTTTCTGCTTCGGAGACCATCTCGTCCAAGCTGCCCCTTGCAATGATAATGTTTGTCGATGAATTGCTCATCAATTGTTCTGGTTGCAAGGCGCATTGTGTTGGAATAGTGTTCATCAACTTGGCCGTACTTCTCACAACCTCTTTCCAGTCTGAATGCCTTTCTTGTAACATACCCGCAAATTTTGGCACTTTTTCCTCAATGACATCTGGAATCAACTTTTTTGTCTCAGCTCGGGCAGAGTCTACGGTCCATTCAAACTTAGTACCCAGTGTGACAAGTGAGTGAATCGAGCCGGGAAAGAGTTCTTCCATTTTTAAGGCAATGTATCCACCCATTGAGTAGCCAAACACAAAAAGTGGTTTTGATCGCAGTTGCTCCGTATTTGCAATCTGTGCGCGAAGCCAGTTGGCATAACCTGAGATCGTAAACTCAGTTTTTCCTAGTGGAGTTGAGCCATGCCCTGGGAATTCCAGGGACATGGCTTCAATACCAATATTTTTGAGCTCATGTTTTAATGGGTCAAGAGTCAATGCACTACCCAGCGCGCCATGTAGCAAAAGTACATTCATGTTAAGCCGTCGTCATGAGTTTCCAAACGCGCTTCAAGCTGAGTTTTGATCCTGTAGCCAAAACTGATGCACGATAGATTCTACCAGAAAGTAGTACCATAAACCAAAGAGTTGCAATGTTGACAATAATTGCTGTTCCCAATTGCCACAGTGGAACATCGATCAGAATCATCCTCGCAGGCATAATCATAATTGAAGCAAAAGGCACCATAGAGGCAATTTCCGCCAATGAATTGCCTGGATCAGCTCCCATGGAATACGCAATAAAGAACGGAATCATAATCAACAACATCACTGGCCACATTCCTTGTTGCGCGTCCTGCTCATTGTCGAACAATGAGCCCACGGCTGCAAACATTGCTAGGTATGTCAACATGCCAATGACAAAGTTGAGCAAAAAGTACAGAACCATTGAAATCGGAATACTGAGGTCGATATTTTCTGGCAACGGCAACTGACTCGAAGCCCCACCACCCAGTATAGTCAAGACAACAATTGGACTCAACCAAATCATCATTTGTAAAATCGCTGCACCAGCAGCTCCAACAATCTTACCCGCCATCAGTTCTTGCGGCGCTACAGATGAGAGCAGCAACTCAACAATGCGATTGTTCTTTTCTTCCGTAACTGCTCGCATCAGGGTGGCACCGTTAACCAGCAATCCAAGGTAGAGTAACATCGTGAGTACAAATGCCAGTATCAATGGACCAATAATGCTCTCTTCCTCACTATGTCCCGATTCATCGACTTTGAGAGAAGCAAGTGAAACATTTGTTCGCGCATAACGCAATTGGTCATCTGAGATATTGAGAGTGCTGAAATACTGATCGATAAGAACAGCATTGATCACTCCTTGAAGACGGCCAACCATTGTCATGTTGCCTGGAACCAACGAGTGGTATTCTGCCTTTTTGTCTTCATCTTCTCTGATATCGGCTGGCAAAAATACTATTCCTGTTAGAGACGCATTGTGTAGGTCTTCTGAACGAAGTTTGATGTATTCTTCTTTGTCAACGGTTGTGCCATCCACGAAAGTAAAGGCAATTTTCCCAGACTCAACCCAGTCCCTTTCATTCAGTTCTGCAGTCAAAGCATGTTCCAATTCACCAGTTCCATCAACAAAAACAATGTTGTCAACATCGTCGTCTTCGTATGTCATGAACACGGCTTGAATACCGCCCATCACAACAAAGATCAGAGGGAACATTAGTGTCATAATCAAGAACGCCTTTGTTAGAACAAGGGCTTTAATTTCTCGTTTTGCGATTGCAAGAATTTGTGGAGTTTTCACGCAGCCACCTCCTTTTCACCAACAACCGAGAGGAATATGTCATTCAGCGTTGTTGTGTTGGCATCATACCGTTGAATCGAATGGCCATTGTCAACTAAGTACTTCAAAAGTGGTTGCGAATCTTCAGGACTACCAAGAGTCAACAACCAATGGTCTTCGAGTTCGCGTACTTCTTCGACCCATTGCAAAGACGACAATTCCGAGATGGAAATTGACGATTGTAGTGCCACGTTCCTTTCACCAAATTCTCTTTTGATCGTGGCTAAATTTCCCTCGAGCAACAGAGATCCGTGATTGATAAGAGCAATATGATCGCACATGCGTTCGGCAAAATCCATGAGGTGTGTTGAGAGAATAATTACCTTGCCTTTGCTGCGAAGATCCATCACGATGTCTTTCAGGATATTCGTATTCACCGGATCGAGACCAGAAAACGGTTCGTCGAGAATAATAAAGTCGGGATCGTGAATTATTGTGCTCACGAATTGAACTTTTTGCTGGTTGCCTTTAGAAAGCTCTGTGACCTTGCTTTGCAGCCGCTTCTCAAGGCCGAGCTCCGAAAGCAGTTTGATTGCCTTCTCTTTCACATCGGCAGCTTTGCAGCCTTTCAATTCGGCAAAAAACAACACCGTATCGAGCACTTTCATTTTCTTATACAAACCGCGTTCTTCCGGAAGGTATCCCATGCTGTTTTGGTGAGCTGGAGTCAGGTGTTCGCCGCGAAACAGAATGTCTCCTGAATCTGGCAAATATATGTTCATCAACATGCGAATGATCGTTGTCTTGCCTGCACCGTTGCGTCCAATGATGCCATAAATAGCCCCTTCGGGTACATTAAAGGACACATCACGTACGGCGCGAACACGTTCGAAATGCTTGATGAGATTTCGTACTTCTAATGAATGCATAAGCCACATTATTTGTTGATAGACGAACCGTTGTATGCTCGGTTCAGTAGCACATGAAACTACACGTAACAAAAACACTAAGGTTTCGGGAAAGTCACCGTAAACACAGTTCCTTGACCCACTTCGGAAGTACAGTCGATAGATCCATCGAGCACTTCTACAATTGTTTTAACAATGGAGAGCCCCAAACCAGATGTGGATTCTCCTGCGGTCGGGCGAGATGAAATGTTTGCAAATCTGTCGAAAACCGTGGCTATTTCACTTTCAGGAATGCCTTGTCCATGATCCACAACGGACAACTGAATGTAGTCGCGATGACTGCTCGCACTCAAAGTTACTGTGCCGCCAGCTTCACTGTACTTGATGGCATTTGAAAGCAGGTTTTCCACGACTGTTGCCAATGCGCCATCTTCGCCAATGATTTCAACATCAGTTTCAGATTTGTTGAGAACCGTGATGCCTTTGTTTTCGGCAATGGTTTGATAAAGCGCGATGGCATTGCGGACAATTCGGCTCAGATTAACCCGAACTTGTTTGTGCACTATGGAACCACTCTCGATTGCATTCAGGTCGAGCAATCTCGAAACAATGTCCTTCATACGCACGGCCGACAACTCAATTTTCGAGAGCTGATCTTTAATCTGTTTTGCAGTTAATCTATCCGCATTGTGTCGCACCAATCCCGCGCTCAAAATCACTCCCGCAAGCGGGTTCTTTAAGTCATGGGCTGCAATTGAGAGAAACTCTGCCATGTTGTTGTTGAGTTTTTCCAACTCTGTGTTCTTTGTGCCGAGCTCAACATTCTTGAGTCTAAAAATCTCGGCTTCTTTCCTCGCAGAAAACAGTTGATGGCGAAACTCCATGTTTCGAATCTTTTCCTCTGCTTCTTTTGAAAAGACGAGTTTGGTGAGCTCGAGAAATTTTTCGTGATGATACAAAGCGCGTTCAAATTCTCGGCGCACTTTGTGAATGCGAGAAAGAGCTGCATGCACCCGCACCTTTACTGGCCGAGCTTTCGTAGATTCTGCAATATCGAGCGCAATACTCAAGTATTCGAGAGCATTGGATTCGTCCAACAACTTTTCATATGTCTCACCGATATACAATAGTGCTTCAGTTTGCACCTGTTTTAATGACACTTCTTCGCAGATGTTCAGACTGTTGTAAAAGTGCTCAAGCGCTTGTTTATACTCTCCTAAGTCCAAGTACACGGTACCAATCGAATTTTCAACTTGAGCTTCACCGTGTTTGTTCTTGAGATCGCGCCACAACGACAATGCTCTCGTAAAACAATCCAATGCACCTGGAAGGTCTTGTAATCCAATGACATACACATCTCCGATTACATTCTGGAGTTTGGCTTGCCCTCGCGCATATGAGACCTCTTCTGCTATTCGCAGTGCTTTGAACAAATGCTCTAACGCTTTGTGATAGTATTCAATTCTCACATACACTTCTCCGAGACCGATTAAACTGTCTACAGAGAGTTCTTTCAGCCCGGGGTCATCTTCTGAAATCTTGTGAGCCGAGAGGTAACATTCTAGGGCGGCGGGATAATCTCCCATATCTCTATGAGCTGCCCCCATATGCGTCAATGCGCGAATATGCCCGGCATCGTTTCCAGTCTGCGTGTAAAATCGAATAGATTTGCGAAAGTACTCTATGGCATTGGGGTAGTCACCACTTGCGGCAATGACACTACCAGTTTGTTCCAACACCCTTGCTGAGCCCTCCTTGTTCCAGAGTTTCTCGTACAGCGTATGTGCGTGCTGTAGGGCATCGATTGCATCTACTTGACTCCCTTCGTTAACATAGTGCTTACTCAGGAGTTCTAACACTTGGGCAAGTGATTCGTTGTCTTCAATGTCTTTGAACGTCGATGCACATGTTTCTAGGAGGTTGAGGGAATCTGAGTAACGCTGTTGATCAAAGTATGATCGAGCCAACAAATACTGAGCTCTTGCCAGTCCGCTTTGAGCAGCAAGACCTTCATCTGCTTGGTGAGCTCCTCCAAAACTCTGCGCTTCTTTCACAACGTCCAGAGCATACTGTACCGAACGGTCTACATCATCGTACATATATAGATCGGCAAGCTCGTTTAGAATTGTGATTCGTTCCAACGGGTTTGTTGAGCAGGCCAAGTTTGATTCCAACTCCTTGGCTAGGGAGGACATATTTGCTTCACCGAATGTTCTCTTCCTGACAGCGAAATACACATTTTTATTGACTTGTAAAAATTCGCTTCAATAAAACCACTTATGAAAGCAGCAGCCTATCTAATACCACGACTGGATGCTCTGCTTCTTTTTCTGTTCCATACGCAATTTGATGGCGGCAACTCGTTCCAGAAGCCATGCAAATATCTTGTTTCGAGGTGCGACGAATTTCTGGAAAAAGTACGCGCTCACCCATTCGATGTGATACATCTGCGTGTTGTTTTTCGTACCCAAAAGAACCTGCCATTCCACAGCATCCCGCATCTAATTCTCGGATTGAAATACCAAGCCTAGCAAAGAGTTCAACAGTGTCTTCTGTGCCCCACAGAGCCTTTTGATGGCAATGCCCGTGAAACACAATCTGGCTTTCTGGACTCTTCTCTTTTGAGCCCAATTCTAGTAGCAAATCAACACACTCATTGAGCAAAAAGGATTCAATAGGGATGATATATTTACGGGGAGACCTGTTGATCAATTGGTCAAAATCATCAATCACGCAACTCACACAACCAGGCTCAAGCCCAACCACGGGAATTCCATGGTCTGCATATTCGTCCAATGTTGAATGCAATTCAGTTGCAAGTTGTTTTGCGGTTGCAATGTCACCTTTAGACACATACGTTCTTCCGCAACACAGGCCTGTCAACACATGAACTGTCTTACCACTTGCTTCCAACAACCGTTGCGCACTTCGCACAATCTGTGGTTCTGTCGTTGCACAAAACGTATCTGCAAACAGAACCACATCTGCCCCGCTTTGCATTTGTTGACTATTTGGTCGTCTAGTTTCAAACAAGCCACTAGAAACTGGCAGAGGCAACTCCTTTTCCGTATTTACCCCAACAGCTTCTAAAACAGACTCGCCGATTCGAGAGCGTATCAACGACTGCACAACTGCATTTCTTGCAAAAGAGCTTCTCAAAAAGCGCGGTGAATCTGCCAGCATCTTTTGCAACAATGGTCGGCGTTTGGACGAGTAGTATTGAAAGAGATATTCTGACTTGAGAGCAGCCATATCAACGGACGAAGGACACTCGCTTTTGCAAGACTTACATTGAACGCAGAGATCCATGGCTGCAAACACTTCCGGTGAAGTGACGTCCAGCTTGGTTGTCCCACTAAACACTTCCCGCAAAATGTTAGCTCTTCCTCTTGTGCTCTGGTGTTCATCTCGCGTCACCATAAACGGTGGACACATCGTTCCGCTAGTTTCCTTACGACAGATAGCAGCTCCATTACACATCTCTATTGCACCATCTATACCCTTGTCATAATTGAAGTTAAGTCCAGTTCTCACAGGCTTTACTTTATATGCAGGAGAGATTCGCAAATTCTCCGAGATATGCGGTGCACCCACGATGTTTCCTGGGTTAAACAAGTTTGTTGGGTCGAAGGCGTACTTCAAATCGCTAAATGCTCTGTATGCTGCTTCGCCGTAAAACTCCTTTGCTAACCAAGAACGCGAAGTACCATCGCCGTGCTCACTTGAAAGTGCCCCACCAAAGGATTTTACCAACCGCGCTGCTTCCGTCGCTATGACCTCGAGCTTTTCAACTTCTCCTACCTCTTTTGTGTTCAACATTGGTCGAATATGCAAACATCCAGCACTAGCATGCGCATAGTACACCAAGGATGTCTGCATACTCGAACAGAATGATTCAATACTAGAGATGTAGTCGGCTAAATACTCTACAGGCACAGCTGAGTCCTCAATAAACGGGACGGGCTTGAAGTCTGTACGCTCTGACATAACAAGACCGAGGCCCCCTTTTCGAACCTGCCAAACATTTGCTTGTTGTTGTGGGTGTTTTAGGAATTTGACTGTGCAGTCTAGTGAGTTCAACCGACACAATTGTTGAACTTCAACCAGCTTTGCGTCAACTTCTTGAGTTGTAGTGCCCGACACTTCAACAACTAAGAAACAAAAAGGGATTTCGTCGCAAAACGACTGTAAGAGTTTGCGGTAGTGATGCGTAACAGAGCAACGCTGCAAACACTGTTGGTCAATCAGCTCAATGGCGCTAGGTTTTGCAGCTAAGAGTGATGGAACTGATCTCAGAGCATGGTGAACATCGCGGAACCCCAAAAGAGCTATTGCCTTTTTCGCCGGCAATGCAACGAGATCAACCTCAATCTCACTAAAGACTCCCAGCGTTCCCTCGCTTCCACATAAGACACGTGCTGGATTCCATGTAGAAGATCGATATGCTGGATGTCTTGAAAGCTGCTTTGAGAAGATGTCGAAATTGTACCCGCCACAACGCCGCCATACTTTTGGCATTCCTGTCTCCCACTCGGCAGCAGTGTTTTCTATGTTTCGCATTGCTGAAAAGACGCGCCCCACAACACCAGATCGACGTTCTTGTTGGGCACGCATGGATGCATTCATGGCGTGAAATGCATATGCTCCTCCATCTTCAGCCACAAGCCGTACGGAACGAACATGGTCTGCTGCCATGCCATACAGTATGGAGTGAGAGCCGGTAGAGTTGTTGGCAACAATTCCGCCCATGGCGGCTCGATTTGAGCTTGCGGGGTCCGGGCCAAATCCCAATCCGGATGGTCGGGCCTTAGCATTCAGATGGTCTAACACAACTCCTGGCTGAACACGTGCTCGCCTTTGATCAGAATCAATCGAAAGGATATTGTGCATGTGCTTGGTGAAATCCAACACAATAGCTTCATTCACAGCTTGTCCTGCAAGACTTGTACCAGCAGTTCTCGGTAACACGGGCAAGTCTAGTTTTTTGGCATGCTCAACGATGCAACAAACATCTTCTTCATGGCGCGGAAACGCCACAGCCATTGGTCTACGCCGGTACAGAGAAGCATCTGTGCTATATGCAACGAGTGCCCGTTCTGAAACGTCTATGACAACATCTGAAGAGACTGAAACATCTCGAATGAATTGTTGAATTCTAGACATGCATTCGCTGTAGTGAGTAGTGGATTGTCGACAATGCGAGTATTGAGCTTTTTGACACGAAAAAAAGAACGGAACGACCGCTCTATGGAATGTACGCCTCCCCCGAGATGTACATGCACAGACCAAAAATGGTATGCAGCCTTTCCGTTCCTGTTATTCTCAACAGCGAAAATGCGCAATTACAACACAAGGGTCAAGTTAATAACAACACAGGCGTACCCCAACTATGTGTCGGATACGCCTGTAAATGTTCTGCTAAACAGCTCCTACTTCGATGCGATTGAAGCTGTCAGAAGTTCTGTAATTCCTGAAACAGTTTCGCCAACACGGTCAAAATTGCCGTCGTTGAGCCTACTCATCAGGTAGAGCTGCTGAATAAGAGCATCTATCGTTCCATTCTGCTCATCATTATTCAAAGCATCTTTGATCGTAACAATCAAAGGGTGATCTGGATTAATTTCTAAAACGCGTTGGCCACCTGTGAAGTTTTTGTCCATCGCCTTCATCATTTGCTCCATCCTTCTATCCATTCCGTCTGGCGCCACTTTGAGCGAAACGGCAGCACTAACGAGCGAAGTTCCAAGTTGAACATCGGCAACTTCTTCGCCGAGAACAGCTTTGAATTTCGCAACAACACCTTCGAGTTCCTGTGTTTGCTCTTCAGAAACTTCATGCTCAGCTAGCGTGGCGTGTTCGGCTGCCACAACCTTGTACTCTTTGTATTCGCCAATCTGGGTCGTAGTAAACGCATCGACTGGGTCAGTGAGCAGTACAACTGTCCACCCCTTCTTGTCAAAAGCTTCAATGTACGGGTCTTGCAACGCTGCTTTGCGAGATTCTGCAGTGACATATACAATCTGATCTTGGTCCTCAGGGCTGCTGTCGATAATTTCTTGCAGGGTTTGCAATTGACCGGGCTCAGAGTGCTGAGTTTCGTACATCAGCAAATCGAGCATTTTGTCACGATGCGTGAATTCGCTGTTGAGTCCAGTCTTGAACAACCCACCGAACTGCTGGAAAAACGCTGTGTATTTCTCGCGGTCTTTGTTCAACATGGACTTGAGGTGTCCAAGGATCTTTGTTGTCAACAATTCGCGCATTTTCACCATAATCGGAGAGTTTTGCGTGACTTCTCGTGAAACGTTTAGCGGCAAATCTTCCGTGTCAACAATACCTTTTACAAAGGACAGATATTCAGGTAGAATTTCGGTAGCATCGTCCTGAATAAACACGCGATTTGTGTACAGGTGTAAACTCTTGCGATCTTCGAGACGGTACAGTGCTGGCGGTGCTTCAGCCGGAATAAAAACAACGGCTTTGAAGTTCACGCGACCTTCGATTGATATCAACAGTCTGTCGAGTGGCTCGCGATAATCTGAAGAAACGAACTTGTAAAACTCGTTCCATTCTTCTTCTGTGACCTCCTCTTTTGGTCTGTGCCACAGAGCACCAACATTATTTTCTTGATCATCACCTACGACGATTGGAAAATCAACGAAGTTAGAATACTTCTTGATGATCTGTTTGATCCGCATGTCATCTGCGAATTCTAGGTCATCTTCGCGCAGAGTCAATGTAATTGTTGTACCGCGGTCTTGCTTGGCAGATTCTACCACAGTAAACTCACCCTCTCCGTCAGATATCCACGTGTGTGCTTTCTCGTCTGGGTTTGCTGGACGGCTGTCAACTGTAACGCGCTCTGCCACCATGAAAACGGCATAAAAACCTACACCGAATTGACCGATCAAATTGGCGTCCATTTTGCCCTTGTTTTCTGCAGCGGCCTGAAGGAATTCACGTGTGCCAGAGCCGGCGATCATACCAAGCCTGTTCACCAATTCCTCTTTGGTCATACCAATCCCAGTGTCAGAGATCACCAGTTGTTTCTTGTCTTTGTCGGCTTCAATCTTGATTTGCAATGGCAAATCTGGAGAAGCTATTGAAGACTCGCCTTTGGCCTTCTCAACTCTCAATTTGTTTAGAGCGTCGGAGGAGTTCGAAATAACCTCGCGCAAGAACACTTCTTTGTGCGTGTAGAGCGAGTGAATAATCAAGTGCATCAGTTGACGCATTTCGGCTTGAAACTCAAACTTTTCAGTTTGCATAGTGTTTGATTTACCACAATTGTGAATAGGTACTACAGCTATTTGTGAACGAACAAATGAGCTCTATATTTCATGAGAAATTGCCAACTTTGCTGGGCTGACAGTAGAGTAGTGCCTTTCGACAACATGCGATGTTTGTAAGATGTAAGCCGAGGTTGGAAAGTTTCACACAGGCGTGAGTATAGGAAAGCCCGGATGCTAATTCCGGGCTTTCACTGATGTATTATTTGACTGGCGTCTGTATATCCAGTAAGATATTCACTGCTTCTGAAATGTAAATGTCTTCGTTGATCTGGGCGGCCCAATCATCTGCACGTTGTTGCTGATCTTCGGTGAGTTGTTGACCGTAGTTGACTACTTCTACAGACAAATATGGGTGCGAGGTGTCCAGATCATTGTATGCGTCAGAGTGTTGTTGTCTGAGCTTTCTATCTGCCTGCATTTCCTCTAATGAGAGATAGGCAATTGTGTTTTCTTGCTGTTTCTCAAAGAAGTCAACAAACTTTTCCAACTCAACAAATGCTTTGGTTGTATCTAGTCTCGCAGTACTCTTCTGACGAAGGTCTGCCACTTCACCGCGGTTGTACAATGAATACTGCAATGGTCTGATCGAGTCAAACGGAATCGTGTGCTCCATAGTCTTTACACCAATGTCGCGATACGAATACGCCGTTGGCAATGCGATATCAGCTT
>JAUHYX010000321.1 GCA_030426285.1 bacterium | reverse complement strand
TCGCTCTTTTTTCTGAAAAAAGTCACACTTGCATGTTTTCCGGCTGGCATATCTCCTCAACACAGTCAATGCACGTAGGCTGAGTAACTTTTACGCACAACATACACGCATCATTTAACCTACAAAATGCAAACAGCAACACTATTGGTACTTATGGGGGAGGAGTTTCCGAGAATGTAACACGAGACGTTTCCCCTCAATTTTTTTGCAGCCGTATCTACCGGCGTACAATTGAAAATCAGTGCGGTGTTACGTGATGTTGGGATTAACTCAAGCAAGGACAAAAGAAGATAGGTGTGCCGTGGCGTGGCAGTGCTAGAGTTTGGCGTACCAAGTTTTCGGTAAAGACGGGGCACGCCCCGTCTCTACAATATTTGCTGGCGCTACCCTTGCAACAGCAAACTTCTCACCATCCGGAAAAAACTCTACGGCCCAAACATCATGGCCAAACGGTCCAACCTCAACGGTCCACAACTCTTCCAGCGACTGCCCTCGGAGAGATTGTAAACTCAACAACAACACAACAACAAAACCAAGCAAGTGCACACTTCGAGTTGCACAGGCTGATAGGTAAGGATTCATGGGGCTAGGCTTCCGCACGAGTTGAACTAATTTTTTTGACATACGCCAAGAAACTACTGTAATTGGTTGAGGCGTGCAAGGTAAAGGAACACAAAAGTCAAGATAACCCCTTGATTTGGTGCTTCGAGATAACCCAGGACACGATGGGATTGCCGAATACATGTCGAGCAACGTCGGGTAGCGACGAACACCGCCGTACCATGTCGAGCCACGACGAACACCGCCGTACCACGTCGAGCCACGACGAACACCGCCGTACCACGTCGGGCCGCGACGAACTGCGTCGTACATACGACGATTCTCGACATTTTCTTTTGAAGACTGTGCGCTTTAGCGAAATTACTCTTGCGCAGATGTGGCAAAATGCTCTGATTTTGTAACATTCTTACAATTACTTGTAACAAACTGAGACTAGATGAGCCTTGACGGTGGGCTAGATCGAAGCAAATCAGTTGATTTGCAATTGATTACTGACATTCGGCGACCCAGAATGGGGCACTTCGATCCTATTTTGTTCTTATAGTTGACCAAGAGTCCACGATTGACAGGCAAAGACGACGGTGAAGGGCTCCCAATTCGTTCGTTCACTACTGTGAACTATTAAAAGCTTGGCAAATAGTCTGAGTGAAGTCAGGTATGTGTGTCGAAAACCGACGTGAGAATCAACCAGGGAATGTTGTCAGCAAGTACAATTGAATAGGGTTCACTTTTTTTATGCTCCAAAATAGGAGGCTGAAAACTGCCTGTAAAACTGCCTGCATTTTAAACCACAAAACCCCAGAGACCGCGTGGTTACTGGGGTTTGGGTGTCAATCTGTACCCGGAGCGGGACTCGAACCCGCACGAGGGTTTCGCCTCTCTGGATTTTAAGTCCAGTGCGTCTGCCAATTCCGCCATCCGGGCGAGCAAAATTGCATAGCTTCAAATATACGACTTCTGTTGATTAAATGCGAAGTCAGCCTGCTGATGTGAGCAATTATACATACAATGATGACGAGCTGCTATTACAGCTACTCAGTTGTTGAAACATCGGGCCACAGCGTAAATTGTACTGTAGTTCCCTCGTCGGGTTGTGACAACAACCGTACCTTCCCATTGTGCAAATGCACGATGCGTCTTACCAATGCCAACCCAATACCATTGCCCTGTGACAGCCTTTGTTCATGCACTTTGCTGAAGATGTCAAACGCGCCTTCACCGTATTCATCATCAAAGCCAATGCCGTTGTCGTGCATATACAGAATTGGAGTGTCTCCCTGATACATCACGCCAATCTCGATGCAGGGCTCCCGTTCCGACAACGCCATAAAGGTTGAGGCATTGTCGATGAGCTCATGTACCATCCGCAAGAATAATTCTGTGTCAATTTCGCGCACAAATTCCGACACAGGCTCTTGTACAACAACATTCACATCGGCAAATTTGTCATGCCGCATCACCACTTCCTTGAACAACGACCATATGTTCTCCCTCTGCAATTTGAGCTCGGCGGATGTGACGCGTGAATACTGCACCAGGTCCTTAACCATCGAGGTCATTTGCTGAGACAACTCGTCGAGATAACTCAAGTACTTGGTACCTTCATCGCTGATCGACTCGGCGCACTCTTCACGCAAAAACGCCAAAAAACTGGTGATGCCGCGCACAGGAGCTTGAACATCATGAGAAATGGCATAGGCCACGCTCGATAGCTCACTCTTTAGTTCTTCTACCTGCCTACGCAGTGCGATTTCGTTCTCTTCTTTCATCTCGGTAGTCCATGTAATTCGGCATGTTGTTTGATGCTATGACAATACTCATGTGCGCAAATGCCAATTTAGCGTACTTTGTTTC
>JAUHYX010000097.1 GCA_030426285.1 bacterium | reverse complement strand
CTCCCTTGCCCTTGAGTGCAAGGTTTGGGTCGACGTACGCAGGACCACAAGCGTCTGCTGGCAACACCTCATATTCGTCGTAGAGTGACTTCGGGAAAATGATTCCTGAAGCCTTAACAGGCTTGCACTGTGCTTGTGATTGTTCGACGTCATCGACGATTGCTCGCATGGTGCGCATCTCTGACTCTGACCGCGCTGGGTAGGCAGCCTTCCAGACGCTTCCTTTGTATGGTACTATTTCTGTCTTTGCTCCCGACCAGTCTGGCCACGGGTATACGTGCACATGATCACGGCTAATCCCTTTCTCTTTTTCTAAGATGAGCTTGTTTGCTAGGCAGTCAGGGTCTAGGTTGTTGCCTACGCCGAACATGGTCCCACCGGTGCGCAGAGACTTAAGCGCTTCTACAAGTTTACCGAGTCTCTTCTCGAGAGCTTCCGCTGTGAAGCTCGAAGTAGATGTCTCGATGTCATCAAAGAAGATACCGTCTGGCCTGTCCATTGAAACGCTCGACCCGCGTGGGTTGCGGTCAAGTGAGAATGGCAAGACAATCATCTGCTTGCTGGTGGTGCCAGACTGAATGACAAGCATGTCTTCGTTGTCGGTCACTATCTTAGTTTCAAAGTCGCTGGTCAGGCGTGGGTTCGAGTACATCGAAAACTTGATAGCTTTCATCATAAGCCTTGCCTTGCGCAGGTCTTCACAAAGCATGCCCCAGATTACCTGCCCGCGCAGCAGATGCCACATAACAAGCTTCAGGCCATACGCGCTTTTGGCGAGATTGCGGTGAGCTAGATGCCAATGGATGCCAGGCGTCATGCTCGTTTTGTGCAAGGCCTTGTGCAAAATACCAGGCTTGGAATATCCTTGCCGGTGCGCATTTGCTGGAAAGTATGTCCTGTCGAAATACCAGAAGTCTTTCAGCGCCTTTTCAATTCGTTTATTGCGAAGCACAGGTGAAGCCTGCTTGCCTGTGAACCCTTCTTGAGGTGCAATGAAGGTTTTTGCTTTGTAGGCGGCTTCAAACTCCTCGAATGACTGCGTTAAGTTCATCTCTTCTTACCTGCCTTGCGTGTCCCCGAAACAGCTCGCTTTGCTGTGTGAAACAGCTCAATGATCTCCTTTTCGGTGATCGTGGGCTTTACTTGCTGAAGCATGTAGATGACAATCTGCGCATCTGGGTTGCGGACATTGAACGCGACGTCGGACTCGAGCAAGGTCTTGAGCGTGCGTGCAACTCGGTCAGACATCTCGACCATCTCTTTTGGGCTTAAGTCTGGGTCAGTCTGCAGCGTCGCTATGACATCCTTGAGAATGCCTGTGAGCGTTTCTTTGAGTAGGCTCTGGTCTGGCATTGTGTCCAGCTTTTGACGTGCCTCATCAAACGCTAGTTGTTTCCGCTTCTTCTCTTTCGTGCTCGGCTTGCCGAGCTTGCCTTCCTTGTGTAGTTGCATGGAGTGACGCGCCTGGGCATACGTGACATTGAGTTCTTTTGCAACGTCTGTGAGTGGCTTTTCAGGGTACTTCTTGACATACGTCACAATGCTCAGCCGTTTGTTGTAGCTGAGCTTGTTTGCATGCCGTTTCCGTGTCTCTAATCGTGCCATGAGTGCTGTCTCCTATGCCATTTCAAATCGCGTCCATTGGTTGGACTGCCGTGGTGAGTTCACATGCAGCAACAAACTTATTTGAGTCGGTGCTGAGGAAATCTATACCTGACCTGGTGTAGTGTTCCTTTGTTTCCGTGAGCACAACGCTTTCGGCTCTCTCGAGTAGCACCTGCATTTGGTCTTGTGCAGCGCTGCTTGACAGCCCGCTTGTAACTGCTACAAGCCCGATGGTCACACCCCTGAGTGGCGTCTGCCCAAATGGCCCATTATCAAGCATGTATAGGAACAAGGCCGGTGGTTCAGCAACATTGTCTATCGCATCTCCAGAGACGGCATACTGGATGTTGTGCTCAGATACACCCAGTTGGCTCGCCTTTTCTTTCAAGGTAGTGAGCAGTTGTTCTTTTAGATCTATAAAGCGTGCCATGGATGTCCTTAAATTTTAGTAGTCGATAAGCCCGGTGATCTCAACAGTTCCGGTCATACCAGTCTCATCGGTTCGATCTTTTTTTTGTAGCCTGCCGAGCGTGGCGATTGCATGGCGGTAGTCCTTGTCAACCCGATCAAGAACATCCTCTGCGAGACCTGTGAAGCGTGCCACCGCAAGTTTTGCAATGATGCGTGCGTATGGCTCTCTAAAGTCCTCTTGCAAGCTCGCATCCGCTGTGATCTCTGCTTCGGTATACCCGCTTTCACGGAATATGATCCTATCTGCCGTGGCGGTGTACTGAGCATACACAGTAGCGCTGGATTCAGTAGCTGCAAGTTGCTCGTTGAGTTGCCGAGGCAAGAGCTGCTTGATGTCATCTCGTTGGTAGAGCATTCCTTTGATACCTAGTTGGTCGCATCCTCAATGAATTGAAACAAACCTACCCTGCTTTTTCTCAATCTTTTTTGTACTGGTACATGTACAAAAATCACAGCCCCCAATAGTTGCAGATTGCGATCAAATCATTTGTACAGAACAGGCATTTGCATGAGGTAGTAAGGCCATGCCCAAGATCAAGAAAACCATAGACGGCAAAGAAGTAGAAATCGAATTGTCAGTAGAAGAGCTCGCAGCCGCGGGTGGTGCTGAGCTTGAGCAATCGATTGTGAAGAAAGTGCAACCGGCTCAGCCCCAGACGGCAGAGCCAAAGCCTACACCGAAACAAACTGACACTGGTCCATTGCAACGGATCGTGGACTTAGATGAGCGCATGAAGACGCTCGAAGGTGGTGTCGCCAAACTCGTTGAGGCGCATGAACAGAATGTCAAGCTATCCCAAGAGCAATCTGCTAGTCAGTTGCAAGAAAAAGCTAAGACCAAAGCAGAAGAGCTCTTTAAGGCTGGCAAGATTCCGAAAGAGCACATCGACGAAGCGACAAAGCGTTTGGTCTCTGACTTTGATGGGTACTCGGCTGTGTATGAAATGGCAGGTGGCAAACCCACTACTAAAGGCGGCCGGACAAAGCCAGCTAGCACAGAGTCCACAAAGAAAGAGCCAAGTACCAAGACATCCGGTAGTTCAGCATTTACTCACGCAGAGATCCAAGCGATGACGGATGCAGAGTATGAAGAGAACAGAGAGGAAATCATGAAGGCAGCTGCGGATGATATGATCATTGAGTAGCACGATTTGAATAGCCCTTAACACGTTGCACTCGCTGCACATACACATTTAGTAATTCTACAGTTCTCTCTCTATTACAACGGGAAACAACAACATGTCACATTTCAAGTCAACCATCTGGCACCGCGAGTTGCTACGATCACTTCGCAACAAATACGTAGCAACGCCATTGTACAACACCAATTATGAAGGCGATATCAGTAGCCACGGTCAGACCGTGAAGATTCACCGTCCTGGCTCAATCACCGTGAGCGATTACGTCGTTGGCACAGACATGGCTGTGCAAAAGAATCCTACTGGCACGGACCTCGAGCTTACGATCGATCAGCAAAAGTCATTCAACTTTACCATCGATGATATCCTCCAGAAGCAATCAGCTGTTGACCTTATCAACGGCTATAGTGACGAAGCCGCATACGCTCTTCGCGACGCAGCAGAGAAGCACATCCTCAGTACCATCGCTGCAGGCGCGGATAGTGACAACGTTGTTACCGTCGATGCTGGCCTTAGTACGAGTGACATTTACGACAATATCGCGAAGCTCAAGAAAATCCTCTCGAAGAATAACGTTCCGCTCGAAGGCCGAAGCATTATGCTGACTCCCGATGAGATTGAACTGCTCGAGACTTGCGATGAGTTTAAGTCTGCTTCCGACCTTGGAGATGACACCAAACGCAATGGCTTTTCTGGGCGCATTTGCGGCTTCGATGTATTCGAAACGCTGAACCTCAAAGAAGATGACCCTGCAACGGTCGCAACCGGCGACCCAGTGCACCGCTACATCGTCGCCTCGTATCAAGGTGCAACCACACATGCAGAACAGCTTGTGAAGGTGAAGCAGTACGAAGCCGAGAAGCAGTTTGCAATGGGTGTCAAGGGTTTACATGTCTACGGTACAAAGGTGATTCGACCAACAGGCATCGCTGTGCTGAAGGTGAAGTACACAGTAGGCACGATGTAAAAGGAATTTAAGTCAGGCTACCTCTCTGGCCTAGGTAAGACTCTGCCAAGGTGAGCGCCACGAACACTACACGGCGTCACCTTGTGCAGAGCACTAGAAACAAAGAAGCGCACACATACTCACGAAATTGGATAGATGACATGAAGATAGACACAGATGTTGACGCTGACTCTGACTGGGTAAGCAAATGGTATGAGGTCAAAGGGCCACAGTCATTCCAAGTGCTCTTTGGCAGTGTAGCAGGGACACCCTTGGCAGAGTTTTCTGTTGAAGTGTCCAACACACCTGCAGCTTCGGGAGTTGAGCTGACGGGTTCGCGCACCACGATGGATGAGGGTGACGGTGAGCTTATGATCCGCATGCCAGACGAAAAGACATACACCTATGCTCGCTTACGGTACGAGCACAATAGTGCCAATGCAGGACAATTTTCTGTGTATGCGCATGGATTGTACAACCGCGAAATAGCCGCAGGCTCATAGTGCAGAAGTAAGGAGAGCAAGCGATGAGTAAAGATGTCATAGTCTCGCAAAGTAATTCTACACCAGTCACGCCAGAGGCCTTGGGTCTAGCGCAAGTGGGATCACTGGTTACGCGTAACAGTTCCGCACAGTTTGCTGGGCTAGGCGTTGGTGCCGATGGTCAGGTGCTCACAGCCGACTCAGGTGAAACGCTCGGCCTCGTGTGGGGCACGCCGGCCGGTGGCGCAAAAGTCTACGAAATACCACTTGCGATTGTTGGTTTCAACCAGACGTTGCCATCGCCTGCAGCGGCAGATGTGTACGTGCAAGAAGTGATGCTGACTGCAAATGCGGTCATCTCACTCGCGGCTCCTTCGGGTAGTCCAGATTATGCAAGGTGGATTCTGTCCATCACACCGAACGCCGACGGTGTGACGCCGACACTTGGTCAGGCAGGCGCGACAATAAAAGCGCCCAATGGCGACCAGCCACTGATTAGTGAGGTTGACGGCGACACTACCCTGTGGATATTCGAGTGGCACGACTCAGCATGGCACCTAGTGAATGTCATCGTGAATGAGGAGACAGTGTAATGCTAGCAACCCCTGCCTTGCGAGCATACTTCCCTTGGCAAAACGCGCTTGTGGATTGCTCAGGTCGCGGCGCTGAGAATACGCACTCGTCTGCGGTATACACCTTCGGTGCTGGCCATGCAGGCAATGGTGTGCGCTTTAGTGGCGCATCTGATAACTACCTCTCAATACAGGGGCCAGCTGCCTCGCCAGTGTTGCCGGCGACGGGTCCAATCACAGTGTCGATGTGGGTGTATAAGGCCGCGGGAGATGGCTCGAAAGAGTATATCGCCTCAACTGCCGGAGGCACCTCAGACAAGGGTTACAGATTGTATTTCACTGACGACGCGCGTGTGAGGCTCATTTACTACAACGGTAGTAGCTCAGTGGGTGATCTCAGCTTGGCCGTCGATTCGATGTCGTGGCTACACATTGCCTTTACATGGTCAGGCATAAGCGGTGATACGCTACGGCTCTATGTCAATGGCAAGCTTGCAGACTCTAGCGTGGTGAATTGGACACGAGACGACGATGACACGCACTACATCGCACGCAGGCGCGGCTACTCTGAGTATGGCGATGTGCGCATGCAGCATATGTGCATATACGCGGCCGAGCTCACTCCCGCAGAAATCATAAGAAACTATTGTGTCATGCACGCAGTGCAACATTAGAAATAGGTGACAGACAATGAAAGTATACTTAGGCGCTGACAAGAAGGTGCGGTTCTATGAGACGCATGAGCCTAGTGTCGACTTGGATTCTTTGCCAGAGCAGACCCGTACACTTATCTCTGATAACCCGGGTAAACAGTTCCAATGGAATGGCAACGATCTAGAACTCGTGCCAGAGCCCGAAGAAACACTCGAGCAAGCAAAGGCGCGGATAAAGTCAGAGATCGATCAGTGGGAATCTAACCTGTTGGTCACACTGGACTCTGCAATCGTAGGGCATCCAGTGTATGTGACTGAAAAAGCGCAAACGACTATTGCCAATGGATTAGTACTTGTGGAGAGTCAATTGGTAAGAGGCATCAAGACCGAGTCGGATTTGTTGCCAGTCACTGTAGCTGATCAGGAAGCCACTGTCATGGTGACGTATGCCGATTATCGATTGCTTGCAGATGAGGTGTCAGAACACGTCGCTACTGTGCGTGCGGTCGCATCGGTCTACCGCCAAGAAGTAGATGATGCAGCTAGCATTGAAGAGTTCCCAGAAACCCCTTACACCCTTGGCGAGTAATGGCTAGAGTGACGATACATCCAAAGCCGAAAGCAGCATGCAACGTCTATCTGGCATTCTATAAGCCATCGTTTCGGGCGTTGATCAAACATCCGTTTGACCTGGCCATTTGTCTCTTCACATGGTCTCGCCTAAGTCACGTAGAAATTGTCATCGCCTATGACCACCAGACATGGGGTTTGCGCCGGTGGTATTCCTCGAGTCCTCGTGATGGCGGGATGCGCATCAGGCAGATCGCGCCAAGGCCTGAACACTGGGTGTTTGTCCACATACCGTGGGTTTCTCAAGAACAAGCTGAAGAACTACACGATTGGTTTGATCGCAAGCGAGGCCGTAGATATGATTGGCCGGGTGCATTAACGTGCTTGCTTGGTGGCTTTCTCAACTACAAGCGCAGATGGTTCTGCTCTGAAGCCGTTGTCGACAGCCTCCAAGACTCTGATGTTCTACCCAGCCTTGCTAGGCCGTCTAAACGAATTTCGCCAGCAAGATTATTCTCTCTTCTGACGATCTGGTGCAACACGAAAGGCGGTTGTACAACACGTACAATGAATGTAGATGAAGTAGGTGCCTGACTATGGAAATAGAAACTTGGATAGCGCTCATCAGTGTGGTAGTCACAAATGCCGTAGCACTAGGGATTTTCTTCATTTCTCAGCAGCGCAAACGCCAGGAAGAGATGATCAAGACAGCTGAGCAGATCGCGACAATGGAGGTCTCCTTGAGTAACCTGCAAGGCCAGCTCAGTGGCCTCAGAAAGTCTGTTGAGCGGCTGACCGATGTAATGATGCGCAAAGGTGAACTATGAAAGCAGAAGACTTAGGTGAGCTCACAAAAAGAGCTGAACGCAGAGAACAACTGCAAGCATGTGTCCACGAACTGAAAGGCCAGATCGATGCAGTTGAAACAGCTGTTGAAGACCTAAAGAAGAACGTAGCCAAAACAAAGGAAGTCCAGGCAACTCAAGTGGCTGTGGTGCCTCATCCACCGAAGCACATTGGATCTCATTTCTGGCAGCTTCGGAAACTGTTTTGAACCTAATAGTGAGCACGAACGATGAATGAAACAGATATAAAACGAATTGCCGATGAGCTGAATAAACAGAAGGTTCACCAGGAAACGCTCCGGCGAGCGTTGGATCTTCAACCGGTGCCAGGTACCGACGTTACTGAAGAGCAATTACGCCGAGCACGAACAGCACGCTCGTGGTTCACCGTGCTCTCGGTTGTGGTGTCATTTTTAGTGCTCTCGGCAGGGAACGTCCTTGCCAGCGCTCTCACCACACAGGTAGGCTACTACATCAGCTTGTTCTCAATAGGTCAAGGAATTCTACACTTGCGAGACATGTATGGATCAGCAGAATATCACACAGAGACTGAGATCGTTCGTGGCAATGTGGCTGTTGCTTTGCGGTTCTTGGGGGACGTTGTACTACTCGTCGCCTGTCTGGCCATCGCGGCCATCTCCGTTACAGTCACCTTCTCAGGAAACTCAACCGATTACAACGGTGGCGACGGCTCTGGAGCGCTTGAAGCGCCAGTCGATTCCGCAGCACACACGCTTAGCTCTTTCTCACATCGGCATCAAAGAGGCGTCCGAGAACCGTGGCAAACACATAGACAAGTGGAATACAGCCGTTATCGGGATGCTCGGCCAACCATGGTGCGCAACGCACCGCTCATGGTGCAATCGCGCAGGAAAGGTGCAGCATCCCAGAGTGTGGTCTGGCAGGGCAAGGACATTCAAAGAGCAAACGAGCTCAGTCAAAATAGGCAACGTCATGCTCGGGTCCACCGAGCTTAAGACTGGCGACTATCTCGTGAAGTCGCGCCCAGGTGGTCATCACGTAGATGAGTTTCTATGCGAGATGGCATCGGGCAAGTGGCTCGTGATTGGCGGCAACGTCAGCGACGCGGTGAGAATCAGACAAGTACACCCGCTCATGTACACGCATGCGACAGTTGTGAAAGGAACATACTGACCAAGTGCAGCAAAGACAACAACCTAACGAACTTACATCACACACTCGCAACGGAACATACACCTATGGAACTCCAAACATTACCTTACATCGGGATAGCACTCTTACTCATCATTGTGAGCGTAGGTATCAAAATGGCGCGCAAGCGAAACAATCTTGAAGTCACAGACGAAACCAGTACGCTCAAACGCATGTGGAATTGGTTGCTTGGCAAAGGCAAGATACTTGCACTTGCACTCATTGCATCCTTTGGGGCAACCTCATGCAGTTTTTTAGAATCAGTTGGTGTGGACAAGATCATTGGCAGTGCTGTTGATGGGCTGATACCAGCGGACTCTATTTACATCGACTACGACGGCGCATACATCGAGCTGCCATACTATCAGAATATAGACACAACGCTAGAGCATGGCGAGTTTTGGGTGCGCTGGATGCAGCACGACTCACTCGTACTCATCGAGTATCTGCCACATGACACGACACTACAGCGAGACTAAATCCAGCGAGACTAACTCAAACGAGACTATAACAGGTAACCTCTACACATGATTACGCTCACAATACTCAGTCCAACGATTGACTCGGCCAAGTGCATTGTCGCATCAGGACAGGCAAAACAAAAATTCTGGATTCGTGCAGAGTCTGATTCAGGGTCCGATGAGTCCCTGACGCTCGACGTCTCTACGAGTGCGCAGAAAGGTACACTTATCTCTGGCGTCACAAAAAACGCATTCCCAGGAGTTCTGCAAATCAACAACACTACGCCAGAAGACGACCGTACGTGGGTGGTTGAGGTGTGTTTTGCTGATACGGTCGCAGCAGGTGACTATACGCTTACTTTCGGCAACGCTTCCGGCCTTGCAGATGGCGACCCTATGGCTACCCCTGTGGCGCATGAATTCACATTATCTGATGCTGGCTCAGACGTGTACACGCACACAGTGACACAAATCAAGCAGTTGTATTTGCGTGGCGGAATACCATACGAGCGACTCACGATGTTTGAAATTCCAAACCGCCAGGCGATGCCGACGGCAGCCGCAGTGGTTGACCCAGACGTGATTTCCGTTGCTAGTGAGACGCACACAAGCGGCTTTG
The DNA here is from genome assembly GCA_030426285.1 of bacterium. Taxonomy (GTDB): domain Bacteria; phylum Bacteroidota; class Ignavibacteria; order Kapaibacteriales; family UBA7675; genus JAUHYX01. Next base: position 2,700 of record JAUHYX010000097.1, on the reverse strand, counting down.
CATCTCAGGAGCTAGCAACAACAGACACGTTCACGGACGAATCAGAAACCACTGGTGACTACCTCACATATGTGCAGGGTAAAATCCAGTGTGACACCACACTCGGTAAAGAAGAAGAGTGTAATGTCTTGTTTAAGATGGACACAGAAGAGTACCCCATTGAGACACTGCTGTTTTATGGCGGTGGTCAAGTAAGAGGCTTCTCTGGAATTGCCCTTGTGGAAGTCACCACTGGGAATGAGCTCAAACTCATTGTGGACTGTTCGAGTCCGCTCGATCTGACAGTGAGTTTCAATATGTGGTTTGCCAAACAAGGTGACCCGCTCGTTCTCTCATAGAACAGTACACTAACTTTTATTCTTCCTCATAGGAGATACACGACATGGCAGCAGTTGAAAATGTAATTTTTAATGGAGCAGCGGTTGCATGGGTGCAGCCACTTGTGAAAGACGGCGATGATATAGATTCACTCGGGACGCTCATCTCAGTCAAGACCCCACAAGACGGGTGTAAAATCGTCTTGCCAGCATCGGCAGAAGCTTCTGATCCTGCAAAGGTTGAGGTCGCGTTGAATGACGGCACGATCCTGCAGACAGACGCAAATGAAAAACGAGTGAATCTCAAAGACGGCTCTGTCGGCTCTTCGGCCGCAGGCAACGAGCAATATGCAGAGATCACGATCTCTATGGCGGAAGCTACGAAGGCGAATGTTGACGCGATCCAGCAACATGACGGTCCGTACCTCATTGTCATGCCATGGGGTGATCGCTACGACAGCGGAGGCAACAAGATTGTCGATGGGTACATCGCAATTATCGGCAAGCGCACGAATCGCATCGAAGTAAGCCCACAAGCAAACAGCGCAATGCAGCTGAGCTTGACGTTCAATGGCGGGCTCTTCACAGCTACGGCGTCTGGCGATACCGCTCTTGCCCACCAACCGGCAGCAATCACGGCACACAACGGTGCGAGTTACCAGCCTGAAGCGATTACATCGCAGGAAGTAACAGACATGAAGAATGGCAAGTATGTTCTAAAGGACGCAGCATAATAGGCAAGTGACTTTTAAGCATACATACAGCTCCTATATCGGCGACGCGCACGAGCGCGTCGTCGTTTGCATTGGTGACACATTCGCTGATATCGTCGACATCGATGCTGCTACAGAGGTTCGCGTACTAGCGCCAGGCAAAACAAAAGAAGACCTAGACATTGGTGGCGGCAAGTTTACGCAAGACACGCTTGCACTCGCTTTGACAGAAGCCGCAGCTGAGTCAACGGCTGATAGCGATGCTATCACGCTAGCACTTTCAGCTAGCTCCGGTGCCAAGGTATATGTGGCAGTCTTTATCAACCCACCTTCGACTCCTACAATGACAGACACAGCCTTCTTTGGGCTGATAGATGCGAAGGTACGTCAATCAGATATAGCATGGTCTGGTGCGCCATGGTCCACCACAGCTGAGCCTCTTCGCGAGTTTAAGCTTACTGCAAAGTCGTTTTCGGCGTCAATCCTTGGGTCCCTTGCTCCAGAGATCGTGTTTGATGGCACAGATGAACTTGATGGTGTACTCGACGATTCCGCGTGGATAGCTGCGAACGTAGAAGACCGTGATGTACTTGATGCAAAGCAAGGCGAATTGGTGCAGTGGGTATGGCGAACAAAACGCCTAGTATCGCTCACGAACTTACTAGACAAAATGCTCGAAGTCACAGAAGCGTTTATGCGTGATGAGCTTTCAGAAGCTGCGATATCTATCGCACGATCCGGCACTGCGACCAGTTCTTTTACAATGTACCTGGCTCAAGTAATTGAGAAGAATGGTGGTCGTCATGGGATGTTGAGTTATGGGTGGAATACCTCTAGTACGGTACAGCCAAGCCTCGGAGCGACCGAGTTAGATGGTGAGCCCTATGTGCATTTTGGACTGCTAGACTCCAGTCCCTTAGACAAAGAAGTCTCGTGGAGACGGTTCAAGTCCATGCACAGCCTCCTTGTTTCTATTGCCCACGGTTTTGGGTTCTTCTTGCAGGCCGACTGGACTTCACCTACCGACTTGGAACTATCATTTGTGCCTCGCGGCGAGATTGTTGGAAACCAAGTGTATCTACAAGACGCTGACAAGGCCGAACGCGACTATGCGTCGGGCACTGCGAAAAAGAATTTCACGGGTCGGTCTACACGCTTCGCACAAGCTGGGTTAGGTGTACTGTACAATCGTGCTGACTATCCAGATGAATGGTACTCACATGAAGGTGGCGATGGGATTGTCACCGCTCCTTTCGAAGGTGAGTCTTCATTGGCACTGACCGTTAGTGCCACTCAAATGCTGAGTTACAAAGGCGGGTATCCTGTACTCCTGTGCATCAATCCCACAGATGAGAACGGGTTTGCAGATCACTGGCGCTTCAAAGAGTTCACGCACACTGGTATTTGGTTCAAAGAAGAAGACAAATTCCGCCAAGCCTATTTTGTTTCGACACAGTTTGACGGTAGAGAATTAGGATACTGGTATCTCTCGGGCTTACTGAACAAGATTCATGGCTTCGAGGAAGAGTACTTTGAAGACTCGTACGACATCACTGTACCCTCACTAACGGCCTTTAGCCCAAACTCTAGCGGCGCTAACCGGTCATGGGAAGCAGTGACGTTAGGCGGTATCGTCATTGTCGACTCTGACACATTCACAATCGTCGGGA
>JAUHYX010000096.1 GCA_030426285.1 bacterium | reverse complement strand
GTATCCTGTATTACTGGTTTTGGTGACGAACCGCGGCCTCTTCTACCCCGACCTCTGCGCCCTGGCGTGTTGTTGCTTGGCTGAGACTCTATGCCATACCAATTGTCGGCCATTTCGCGCATGCGTACATTGAAACCCAACCTAATCGTATTTTGATAGTTGGCTGATTTGCCCATGTCGCGAATCTCAGGATTTGGCTCTAGCGTGTTAATCCAATTATACGTGGTGCTAAACGATCCCGTTGGCTGTACGTACTGCTCCAAACCAAATAGTGGCGGCAACATCGGGTTTAAGTTGAATGTTGTGGTCTGAGAAAAGTCAAAGTCTTCTCCCAAATCCAACAGCTTGCCATCGTTGAACGACATCCTGTCAAATATCTCGGCACCCTCGCGCTGCTTGTTGTTGTCATCGAGTTCAAGAGGTACGAGTGTTGAACGGGCGCTCATGTTGTATAACATTGTTGGATTCAACAGACCGTTCTCCCAAAGTTTCCAGGTGAACTGAGCGTCTCTAGTGCCAGAGAATTCGCGGATAACAGGACTCGGCAGTTCGAGATATCGACTCTGTTCTGTTGTGCGTCCACGGGTTAAGTTCAGTCCGGTACTGAATTTTCCGGGCAGATACGAAAATTTCAACGCACTCCACACACTGAGTAGCGGTACATCTTCGAGAAAACCAAAAGGCTCTACCGTAAAATCATTTGGAAGTGTGATGTTGTAACCCGCTTGAAGCCCCCAACGCCACTGAAAGCGCTCTTCTACAATTGGACTGCGTTCAAAGGTTTGCGCATAATCAAACCCGAATGTCATGCGGTTGAAGATATCGCGCACATACCAGTCTCGTCCTGGTATTCCCAAACGAACTCCTGTGATAGCAAACTGGTCGCGTACAATGAATGTTTGTGATCGTTCGCGAACTTCTTCTGCCGCTTTCTGAGCTTCGGAAATGGCCGTTGGGTCGCGTTGCAATACTTCTTGCTCCGCAGCAAAGGCAGCTTCTTCTACTTTGATATCACTCTGAGTTTCAAATTCGGGATCTGAAAACGACTCTGAGTGCGAGTACGAAATTGGCAGCGATGCGCCGCGAAAATCTTTGGGAAGCATTTTGTCTAGACTCGCACTAGCATTCACGCTCCATTCGGTTGTACTCTGCCTATCACCAAATTGCTCTTCCAGCCTGTGAAAGTTTGGATTGCTGTGGTTGACGCTGAATGACACGTCGGCAAAGTCAGCCATTTTGATCTGTCCGTTGGCAATTGCAGACCAATCATTTCTGTTCTCAGGCTCTATCAAACGCAGCTCATTCACCCACATGGTCGTGTTGAGTGAGTTGGGGAATCGTTCTTCGGGGTTCTTGACTCCAAAAGCAACAAACTGAATTCGCGTCAAAGTTGGGTAGCCCTTTATTGCGTAGTTGCTGTTTTCTTTGTCTGGATCTGGAATCACCTGGCGTTCAAGTGCCAATGATCCGTCGCGTTGCTGTTTGATAGCAGTGAGTTTTTCTAAGTCTATCTCCACTTCTTGCCACCCGTTGCGACCATCGCGCGGATGTGTGAGCGGCAAGTTGTATTCGTAGTAGTTCAGACTGTCTACCCCAAAACGCACAAATGCTGTTGCTTTTGGAACTTCACCTTGAATCAATGTGTCGGGCATTGAGCCATCCCCGTGAATGAAGAACTTGAGCTTCTTGTAGTAGAACATATCAAAGCGCGGGAAATACCGCACAGCTCCACGCTCTTCACCGTAACGCAAGCGCTTGACGCCGATCGACAAAGCCTGCTCGTTGAGAAAGAGTTCATCATACGTGTCATTGGCCCCGATTTGTCGCGGCGGACTCACTCCCGGCGGCAATGTATAGAAGTCTGGTGCACCGGCATTTTCTTCTCGGCTTACAAACGAGATATTGACAGTTGTATCTGTTGACCCGTCATCGTTTGTAGTGAGCCTTTGCCACTGAGCACCGCTCAAGCGCCAGTCTGCAATCTTGGCCTTGAACGTTCCACCCTTCCACCACACTCGCACATACTGTATGTTAGAGAACGACGGATTGCCAAATGTTTCGCGGTCGCCGCGAATTGGAATGCGGTACAAAAACCAGCGCTTACCCTGATCTCCGACAATCTGTGGATTCGTTGTTGGGTCTTCGTTGAGATTCACTTTATACCGATAAAACGAGTTGTCGAGCATAACCTCTTGACCGTTGTTGTCGTTCAAGATTTCCGTATCTGGGAACTGACCATTGGACGAAACACTGTTGCCTTCGAAGTTGTTGTAGTTGCGAAAATCTCGCTCACTCTGCTCGTTAGGCGCTTTTGTGAAATCAAAGCTGTAGTCGTCACGAGCGGGGTCAATGTCGTTTGGAAACGGGTACACTTCGCGCTCTTGGTCATTGGTCTGCAAGTCAATACCAATATCTTCGCCAGCATCGATAATGCCGTTTGGTAGGCCGTCTAGACCGTCTTCTTGGTCGAGAGTTTGGTTGACAATAATATCTTCACTGATTTGGCCTAGATCGATAAACATCTCGGTCCCAATATCTTTCTCATTGATCTGCATCATGATCTCGATGTAATCAATGTTATCGGCGTCCAAGTTTGTGTTGTATGAAGAAAGCAGACGTTGCATACCACCCCAAATATGCTCTTGTTCCGCCTGAGAAGTCGAGAACGCAGAGCTGTCGGTGAATTCGGGGTTGTTGTTGTAAATACCGCGTTCTTCTGGAATGAAATTCACATTGAGAACTGTGAGGTTAGAAGAGCGAACATCTACGTCGCGATTTGGGTAAACATCGCGCACCGGAACACGGCCGATGAAGTATCTCCACCACCACAACTTTCCTCGGTACTGCGACTCAGCTTCAAGGTCGCCGTTAAAGAACGGGTCGAGCGGTGCTGATGAATGCTGCCACTGAACATCGGTGAGTCCTAGCGGGATGAACCGCTGCGATCCTTCGAAGTCATCAACATAAACCACGGACTTGCCGTCGTCGTCTGGAATGTCAGATTTTTTCTTGTTCGGATCCGGGAGCATCATCGCCCATTCACCGTTCAATGTAATTTTAGACTCAGCCTTGGTGTCGAGAAATGGTAGGTCGTCGAGAGCTTTTGTTAGCCAATCTGCTTTCCATTCAAAGCGACCATCAAACCCAATCATCGAGTTGGATACCGGCTCATCGCCCAACTGTACGCGGTCTTGTTGCAGTGATTGGTCGTAACTCATATACGTCATACCAAACACGGTGTTGATGTCGCGCGACCGGAAGATGGTCTTTGTGTCGAAGTCAGCCCGAACCCCAACAAGTGTTTTTGTTGAGAGGTTAAAGACGTCGTTCTGCTCGTACTCAATTGTCACATTGGCGTTCGGCAGTGTGGCTTGTGAATTTCGCAGTACCACCTGACCATTAAAGTACTCGACCGTGTAGTCAACGTTCTCTTTTAGCGGCACGCCGTTGAGAAAGACCTTAACGCTCCCTTGCGACAAGCCCAAAGCATTCGGCAAAGAAATTCGATTTGTCGCCCGCCCTGAAGCCGCCCCAGAAATCACATATGTGCCGTTCTTTTGGGCAATTCGCGCAATGTCTCTTGTTGTGTCATAAATCTGTGGATAGACGTGCAATCCAGCTGCTTGTGCATTGCCTTGCCTGTCAAAGTACGCTTCAAATCCCTTGCGGAATGGCTCCAAACTTGGGAAAATGATTTCACCACGACGGCTGTTAAATATGTTCTGATTGTTGTAATCAAACTGGCCGTCTGGATTTCCAGTTGAAGAACCCTGAGTCTGCTGATCCAATCTGAGCACGGTCACCAATCGGTCTTGCGTGCCAGTTAAGTATTCGGTTGAGTCATTTCGTTCGTTAAAAGTCCACAACTGTATACTTGTTTCGTCGAGGCTCACATTGCTTACACCCAGCTCATAAATGTTCTTCATCCATCGCTGCCAGAGTGATGTGTAAGAAGGAAGCATACTCGGTCGATACACCAATTGAAGTACGAGAGATTTGTCAGCGCTTACAGTTTGAGCAAAAGATCCCGTCACAATGTCGTCGTCTAGTGCAGATGTTGGTCCTTCCGTGCGATATGCAACAGCGTAAGTGCGGTCACGACGTAAGTTCTTGATGGTGAGATGTCCGCGAATCCTGTCGTATTCATACTGCGTAGAGTCCAGTCGCAAAAAGTTTCCACGTTCAATATTTCCCGAAAGTGCTTGCGCACTCCTGTATGTGTCATCGTATGTACCGTTGACACTTCGAGTGTCCAAATCTGCAAACGCAACGGCTGGTCTCAAACCGGATCTGTCGTCAGGATCAAGTGTTCTTTCGGTGACCCAAACTTCAATCTCTTTCACCTGCAGGTGTGCGAATTGCGGAGGATCAATACGTGTGACGTTTGCATAGGAAGCTTCCCAAACGCTGCGATACGCGGTATCAAGGAAAAAGTGCTTTTCGGACCATTCGTAAGGGTATATCTCAAATTCTGACTTGAGCGCTCCACCATTCACAGTCACGGATTTACTCTGGCCGCGTTTTTGCGATGCAATTGTTTTGAGGTACAATGGTCCGAACTGAAAATCTGCCGCAACTCCAAACAGAGCCTGGCTACCTTGTATGAGTGCCGAAGGTGTATTCAGCCGCACATTCCCCAATTCCACCTTCTTTATGATGTCGTCGTCTTCACCTTCAAACCCAATTTTGAACTTGTTGTCGAACTCAAAAGTCCTAAGACTATTCCAGTCGACATTGAGCTTCAATTTATCTCCAACTTGACCAATCACATTTACCTTGATGTCCTGATCGAATACCGGACTGCTTTGCGTTTGGCCGAACGCACTTGCAACACCGGTATTCTGCGAGTCCCAACGCCATCCTGCTTTCACATTCACTTCGCCATTCACTGTGAGTGAAATCTCGGGTTTGCCAAAAATGCTGGACAGCGGGTTGGGTGGGATTGGAATCTTTAGATTCGTTGCTTGGTCGATGATATCAGACAAGGCATCTTTATTGAGAGCTGAACTCACATCATACGCATGCGTAATCGAGTCAGAGATGCCTTCACGGATAGCTCTTTTGCGCGATTCGGTGTACTCGTCAAGAGTCAATGTCTGTTCTAAGCTAAAGTCCTCACCCGCGTATTTCTCGCGCAGATACACAGTAGTTGCATCTGATACTTCAACTTCATGCTGGTACTCATTTTCTTGCTCAAGTCCACTTCGCGCACGAGCACCGGCTGAGCGAACATCGTTGTTCTCTGGGCCAAGAAATGGTTGTACTGGAGTGATTAGGGTGTCCGGCACAGCAACCGAATCGGCTAGCAACGGATATGCGATACCAGCTTGGGAAACGCTGGTAGCACCGAGTAGGCAACAAACGAGTATGAGGAATCTATAAGAGAACTGCAAGGGTAACGACCTGACTATACATATGATATACGCTTCCCAGTCCGCATCGTGGCAGATTGGAAAAACAACAAATTTATGCATGAAGTATCAGTTTTTCGGTATACGCAGTCCTTTTTTTGTAGAATCGTTGGCTTATGTGCACAACAAAAGTACCTGAATTTCAAGAATGTAAAAGGGAAAAATAGTGCCTTACTTGCTCTTGGTCGGAAAAATGGACCTTTTCTGTGCCAAGAATCTGATACTCTTCATGCCCCTTGCCGGCAATAACTATTACGTCTTCTTCACTTGCATTCTGAATCGCAAATGCAATTGCTTTGGCTCTGTCTTCAATGCCGATGGCCTGGTGGGGAGACTTCATTCCAGCTAGGATGTGACCTTCGATGTCTCTCTGCTTCTCGGTTCTTGGGTTGTCACTCGTAACCACAACGATATCTGCTAGTTCTTCAGCCACAGCTCCCATGATTGGACGTTTCGTTGTATCGCGATCGCCCCCGCATCCAAACACACAGTACAACTTACTTGGAGCATGCATTTGTTCTCGCAACACCGTGAGAACTCGTCTTAACGCGTCAGGAGTGTGTGCAAAATCTACAAACACTGTTGGTTTGTACTGTTCAGAGATGCACTGCAGACGTCCAGCAGGTGCCTCCACATATTGTACGTTTTCACAGATGTCTGCCATTGCTATCCCCAAACTGTTCACAAGGGCGCAGGCAAGAACGAGGTTGTCGATATTAAATGATCCCACAAGGTGTGTTGACACGCTGTAGGTACCTGACTCATCTTGAAGTTGGAACGTTGTTTTGGTGGAATGAACTTCGAGTTCTTTAGCCTTAACATCGATTGCACCTTGTTCATGCTGCTCGGTTCCATAGGTCAACACATTAGACGTGACGTTTCTGCGAACTTGTTCGGCGATCGAGTCGTGGACAATAAATTGTGCTTCCGGGGCAAGCGCTCGCGAAAGTGAGCATTTGGCTAGGAAATACTCTTCCATTGAAGAGTGAAAATCTAGGTGGTCTTGGGAGATATTGGTAAATCCGGCAGCACTGAAGCTCAGGCCAGCAGTCCGGTGCAGAGCGAGCGCGTGCGAGCTCACCTCCATCACACAGACTTCTACGCCTTGATCGCGCATATCTGCCAACAGTTCTGCAAGAAGAAGCGGCTCAGGGGTCGTGTACTTTGTAGGGTGTTTTTTCCCGCCATAGATATTGCCAGTTGTGCCGATGAGACCAGCATTTTTACCGAGTTTGCACAACAACTGATAAGCAATATAAGAGACTGTTGTTTTACCATTCGTACCTGTCACTGCGATAAGCTCAATATCTTGAGATGGGTTGTTGAACCAGCGTTGAGCAAGAATGCCCAACACGCGCCTTGAGTCAACAACTTCTACATACGTAACATGCGGAGCTCTTGCTTCAGGAATTGTCTCGCACACAATGGTTGAAGCGCCGCCTGAAATGGCCTTATCAATAAAAAGATGCCCATCAGTTACAACCCCTCGTACAGCAACAAACAAACAATCTGCGATGCAATTTCTGCTATCATCGCAGACCGTCGTAACGGGTCTCTCGGTACTTCCAACAATGTTCTTAACCTCAATACCGCTCAACAACGAGGAGCCACTAGCGAGTTGTTTCATGCTGGATTCAAGAATGAGAGTAGAGTTTCCATGAGCTTGTTTTTTCGCAACGGCTTGGATAGGTGCGCATCAAAGCCAGCCTGCAAGCTCTTTTCCACATCACTATCCAATGCATTGGCAGTAAGTGCTACAACAACCATGGAGGACAATTCCGGGGTATTGCGGATTTCCTTCACCGCCTGATATCCGTCCATTACTGGCATTTGGATATCCATCAGCACTAAATCAAATGTATTCGACTGCAGTACATCCAGAGCCTCTTGACCATTGTTAGTCAGTACGACTGTTGCATTCTCTTTTTCGAGTAGAGCCTTTACAACTTGTTGGTTCAGCAGATTGTCTTCGACTACCAAAATATTCGCGCCCTCTAGTACTTGCCCTTTTGCAAGCGCTTCAACTGCAGGTTTGGTGTGATCAGTCTTCGTTGGAGCCAAATCCGACAATGCAGTGTTTTTCAGCTCCGACAGCAGTTTCAGCAATTCTCTGTTGATAAGAGGGTATGTAAGTAAACGAAACCCTGTGTAGTCCGACAGCTGAGACACATGTTGGGCTCGCGCCGGAGGCACAATGAGTATTAAGAACGTCTTTTGTTGGCTACTACTGCGTATGACCTCGCGAATTTCGGCCTCCTCTTCTTCTCCACTCAACAACCCAACAGTTGCAAATGGTATGGACTCAGATGATCGAGTGCTCAGCTGCGCAAGTGAGTCAAACTCAGCAATTTTGATATCCAACGACTCGAGGTTTCCTTTGACCGGAGCAAGCAGCAAGGAACTGCTGCTCACAACATCTAGGGCTGACTTTTGCAAATCATTAAAATCAGCTATTGATGAGGGGTCACATTTGAAATCAATGCCAAAAGCGAACGTAGAACCTTCGTTCTCTGCGCTCGAAACCTGTATGTCACTACCCATGAGGCGAACTAGCTGACGCGAAATTGACAGGCCTAACCCTGTACCTCCAAACTTGCGTGTCATAGAAGCATCTACTTGAGAGAAGGACTGAAAGAGAAGCTTGCGTTTTTCTTCTGGAATGCCAATGCCTGTGTCAATAACTTTGAAACAAACTCGGCAATGGGTGTCTTTCATATTCTCAATTGCAACATCTAGCTTTACGTAGCCGCTTGATGTGAACTTTACAGCATTACTCATAAGATTGGTCAATACCTGCCCCAATCGCAATTGATCTCCAAAAAGAATGTCGGGCAAACGCGGATCTACATCAGTGATGAGTTCCAGATTCTTCTTTTCCGATGCATGAGACACCATGCTAGCGACCTGGCGTATCAGGCCAGTAAGGCTAAATTCGGCGGCTTCCAGCTCAATTTTCCCCGACTCGACTTTTGTGAGGTCAAGAATGTCGTTAACAATTGCTAGGAGCTTAAGCGCGGACGTATGCACATTTTCTAGGTACTTGCGTTGTTCGTCGTCGAGCGGCGTTTCAATTGTCAGTTCGGTGAGCCCGATTATAGCGTTAAGAGGTGTTCGCAATTCGTGACTCATGTTTGCAAGGAAGAGAGACTTGGCTTCGTTTGCTTCGTCGGCGGTTGCTCGTGCGCGGTCGAGTTCTCTATTTTTGAACTCCAACTCCGCTGTTCTGCGTTGGACGCGGTTTTCTAGATCGGCGTTGAGGTTTTGTAGTTCTAATTCCGCATGCTTTCTTTCTGAGAAGTCTTGATACAAGACGATGATATTGACAACATCGTTGTTCTTGTCGCGAATAACTCGCATAGAAATCTGTGCCCAAACAACCTCATTGTCCTTGCGCACCAATCTTGTCTCAACTAGCGTAGTTTCAACCAAGCCGCTGAGGATATTGCGGAAGCTTCTTTTCGTTTTCTCTAGATCATCGGAGAATACGAAGTCCTCAAGTTCGAGCGCTTCATACTCAGCTCGCGTGTAGCCAAGCAGTTGTTCCATGGCGGCATTTATTCTCACCAAATTGCCCGAGGCAGATTTAATTTCGATACCCAGCGGTGCATTGTCCAATATGGCGTTGAGACTCGCCTCAGATGAGGCTATAGCTTGTTGCGCCTTTTTGAGATCGGTAATGTCGATCAACACACCCAACACTGCGGGAATGATATCACCTTTTCCATCGCGAAAACTCACGGGCATGCGGGTAGAAAGGTATTGGCGCGCTACACCTGTTGCGTCAATATGCGTGCTTTCTCGATCAAGCTTAGAAAGTTTGCCGTTCAGAATATCTTTATCGAGCTTCAGCATCAAATTGCGGATACTCAAATCTTCAAATACTTCGTGAACCGTTTGACCTTCTAGTTCCTGAACTGACATGCCAGCAAAGCGCGCCTGCGATTCGTTCGCAAGCAGAAACCGGCCGTGACCATCTCTGGCATAGATCATATGCGGGATCACATTGATAACGTCGCGCAGGGTTTGTCGTTCTGTTGAGATTGCCAGCTGCGACTTATTGCGAAGGCTTGCCACAAACAACAGCAAAGCTACCGACAACAGTATAAACAGAGAGCCCGTCCAAATAACCGCTTGTTGTGTAGTGTAAAACCCTGCAAGAGCCTCATCTTCATCTATCTCAATTGCCAGCCCAAAGTTCATACTGTCTATCCAATTCCACACGCCCAACACCATCTCACCGCGATAGTCCTTGTATCCAAGCAACGATTGCCCGGCGGACTTGTTGAACAAACTGCGCATCATGTGTGTTGGTTCTGCAAGTGTGCCTTCTTCTCGAAATGGGTTAGCAACTACTTGGATGTTTAATGCAGCTTCTTCGCCTGGTTTCAACAAGCGTTTTGCGTACAACTCATCGTTGAAACGACTATTTGTGATCATGACGCCCTTTTCATTGACGCCGTAAGTTTCCATCGTTACTCCAGTTCTCGCCCGTTGCGCTATCGAGGAAAAGTCATCCTTAGCATTGAACTCTAGGGCAATCACACTTGAAATATGCCCATCAAAAGAAGAGATAGGACTCAGCAGATACACACTAACCTTGTCGTTGTCGGCAACTACTGCTTCGTTGTTGATGAATCTGTATTCCGGAGTAGTAGGAACAAAGGTGACCTCACCACTTAGCGCTTTTTCTAGCAACTCAGGGTATGCGATTGAAACTGGGTGAAGATGCCCAACTTTCGAAAGTCTTTGCGAGGCAATTGTGAGTCCACTGGCATCTATCAGCTGCATATCCTCGCCACGGGAACGAGTGATATGGCTCATTGCCAGTTGGTCGAACGTGAACTGTTCTGGGTGGTGACGCAAAGTGTCAGGATTTTTCGGCAAATCGCCCAACAATTCAGCAGAAACCTGCAGGTTCCAATCATTTGTAGCTCTTCGCACATCTTGAGAACTTTGCTCGAGCCAGAACATGTAGGCGTCTTCTGTGACTGTATAGGCAACGTGCAAATTTGCAACAACACTTTCGCGGGCATTCTTCTCTAAGAATGTCAACGTAAAGTATCCAACGGCAAGTGAAATCAGTAGAAAAATGGCAACGGCCACAAATTCTTGACGCCGAATGAGTTTTGGTATAGATGTTGTGTGCGGCAAACTGCGTTCTTCATCCTTCCGAACTGTACTGATGCGATCTACAATGTAGCGTTTTTACCATACAATTGGAACGCTCTATGTGCTAGAGCATCGTTCATTGCTTCAAACCCTTCCTTCAACCCTTTGTGCATAGAAGGCCAAACTATTGGAACTAAGACCCCGGTAAACACCTCGGAGTGTCGTAGCTGGGTAGAAGTCTCCGACAAAGGGGTAAGCTCGAAACGGTGCTCCCCGTGAAACAAACCTGGTATTGGCAACGACCCCTTCCATTGCAACACTGTACCGTCAATAAGTTCAGTGATACGCGGTTTCATTGTCACGTGCTTTCCACCTTGGTCAAACGTAATTATCAAGCGCTCGCCCTTTGTTACAACACCCTGACCTTTGATCAAAAGTGGATTCCATTCTTGCCAAGCATTCACATCAGTGAGGACATTCCAGACTGATTCGATTGGAGTTGATATATGTTTCTCGGTTACGAGCTGTTTCATAAAAGTGAGCCTTAGTTGCTAAAGCGCGGGATGAAAAGAACTACGTGCGTTACACGATGATAAAGCGCGGTCGCGGCGTACCTTCAAACTCTGGTGGCAAGCCGAGATTGCGACCAACAAATCCGTCAATCTCGTCAAGCGTCTTTTCCGACAGCACTTCAACCACTCTGTCGATAGCTTCGCCGGCAAACATCAACTCGGTGTACACTCCATTGTGTTTGTTCACAAGGACAGCCACTTGATATTCGGCGACCGTTGATAAATCAACCCCCGAAATGCAACAGAAGTCTCCGTCACTTAGCAAGTATTCAACGTTGATATTCTGTTCAAAAAATTGTGCAAGAGCCTGTCTTGACTCTTCAGACATTTCATTCTCGAGTTTTACATAACAAGCTTTGCAAAGAGCGTATTCGAAAACGGTGTCCTTGACTTCAAAACCTGGATACCGTTTGTATGCTTTCTCGATCAAATATTCGTTTGTGGATTCGAGCACACATTCGCATTCAATACATGTTGCAAATGGTTCTCCGGTTTCGTCTGAGTAGTATTTATCTGGTAACAATGCCATTCTTTTCTTCTGTGAAGCCAGTGCTGATCCCAAAGTTGAGACACTGTGGAAAGTTATAATTGATTGTCAACTGTGAATTTATTTCATTGCGCATCGCAAAGCAAACAGCTCACTCCTCAGAGCAGGCATGACAGCATTTTCAGAAGCAGAGACGACGACGTTACCAGGCATCAAATTGTGCGGAGACTTTACTTTCCGGGAAGGGCAAGAGAAGTTTCTGCACAAGCTGGTACGCGAATTCAAACAGGGCAACACCGACCATATGGGTGTGTTCGTGCCAGGATATGGCAAAACGATCACCGCGCTAGCGTCGTTTGTTATCGCTCATGCAATGGGAATTGCACAAAAACTCGTTGTTTTCGTTCCGCGCGGAAATTTGCGCGACCAGTATGCTGATCCAGCAGAATTGCAGCAAGTGTTCCAGTTTTTCGGCACGCGCGGTTTTTCGTTTTGCGTGGCCGACTCAGACGCTGTGTTCCTCAAAAACCTCAACACGCAAATCATAGTCACAACATACCAGTACGCTGCTGGCGCGAAAGGCAATGCTGCCTTACAAAAGTATTGCGCCACTGCTCCGTGCATGTTTGTTCTCGATGAGGTACACCACTTAGCAGAAGAAGGCAGCTGGGCAGGTGCTATCAAGCAATTAGATTGTGCTGCAACAGTGTCCC
>JAUHYX010000320.1 GCA_030426285.1 bacterium | reverse complement strand
ACATCAAGTGTAGCCGTGGTCTGTATGTTAAGGTTGTTGAGCACAACCAATGTGTTAGCCGATGTAGCGCTAATGTTCTTTGTACCTGTTCCATCGACAATGAGATTGTAGTACGAAAGATTAACGAGCGAGTCATTTGGTGCTGCTGGCTGAAACGCAATATTCTGTGTAGCCGTGGTTCCAATGTACCTAACCGTACTACCATCAGTAAAGAACCGTTGCGTTGGTGCACCAGTAAAGTACAATTCGTCTAAATCCAATTGATTGAATATCCGTATCTCGCCAACACTCTTGAGCGTAACACCTCCAGAACGGGTTCCCTTGATCTGTAAATTGTTGTATTGATCTACAGCTGGTGTTGAGCCGCTACTTGGGATCGATACGTTGGACGTTCCGTCAAACGTGATTGTACCCGATGCGAACGTAGGCGAAGCGTAATTTTGAGGAAACGAAGATCGAACCACAAGTTCACCATTGCGCATTGTCAATTGACGGCCTGAACTGGAACCGTTGAGTGTATATGCGGCCATATCCAACGTCCCGTCTTCTATCACGAGCGAGTCGAGGATATTCACTGAACTCGTGAGCAACAGTGTATCACCTGGATTCTTGTAAACAACTAGTGCTCGAACTGAGCTTGGCAGTCCGTCGCCAGAAATCTGCGCAGACGTTGAAGCAATGTACTCGTACACTGCATTGCTCGACAAGTCACGCACGGTTGTTTGAATGTTACCTTCTGGATCGATTTCAGAGATACCGTCGACATGACCAATGCCAAGCACGGCGTCATCTTCAACTCGCAGGGTATCCCCTGTAGCAACAAAATCTCCCATAAAGCGAAGTGCACCATCTGCTTCCACCGAGATAGTATTTGCTGGTGCAATATCACTCGTGATCTCTACCTCATGACCTTGTATGCGCACCACATCTGACTGTTTGTTGGGAGCAACGGTGCTAGGTGCACCGCCAAAATTCACCCTCGACCACGTAGTAGGGTCATTGTAGTCTCCATCTGCACGTGAGAAGTAATACGCTTTTGCGGCATCTTCTTCCCCAGTTGTCCAATCACCATTGAGACTATCTACTTCTTGCGAATAGAAAATGCGCGAGTTGAAGTCAACAACATTGTCAACCACCCCTGGATTGATTTGCCAATACCCATTTGGGTTAGGGTATGATGGACGGTAATGCAGCACTTCATAACTACCTTCGTTCCCGGCAACTTCTGAGGCTCTGTACGTAAACACGACGTTTACACCCTCTTCTTGCAAAGCAACATTTCCAGTCGTGACTTGCCAGTACTTACGCAGTGAAATATTGGGCAATTCAACTCGTGGATGTTCTGCAGGAACGGCGCGAATCTTCAAATAAGCATTTGCATTGAAGGTAACTTTTCCCGCAAGGAACTCTATTTCTGCTGGTGTATATACACCCGGCGTTCCCAATGGGAACACTAAATTTAGCGGCAAGGATGCGGCAGATGAAATGTTGCGAATAAGGTACCCACTGTTCAAACCTTCTGCACTGAAAATACACTTTCGGCGATCAAACACTTGCGAGTTTGCTAAGTCCGAGTAGATGGTAAAACCCTCTCCAATGGTTAGGTCAAATGTTTGAATATTTACAACCGTGTTGGAGAGCAATCGCATATTGCCGTTTACGATAGTCTCGACTTCAAGAGCCACTGTGTCCAAGCCAGGCTTATCAACAATAACTTCTTCAAATGTTGTGAGATTGGTTCCGGTGATCAGTTGGGTACCAGCGCCATTGAATGTTACTGAGTAGCCATTGGCATTAAAGGCTAGGTCGTTGTTGCCATTGTTAATCCAATCGCCACCGATCTCTACAGCTTCATTAACACATTGCAAGCGATTCTGACCACTTCCTTGCAGTGTGATATCGCCCAACACCCGCAGTGGTTTGCGGCGGTTGTAGATTCTTGCTCGGAATGTATTGTCTTGAAGAATAACTTCTCCTACTTGAGGAAGAGTCTCAATATCGAATCTGTCGTTATTACTGCCTTCGTTGTCGATTTCTAACAACCCGCCAGTGACATTGTATGTTGTGGCAGCAACCTCGTATTCTAAGTAACCATTGCTGCCAGACACAATGCGGCGCAGGCTAATTGTTCCACCTGTCCAAGTGAAGTTGCTTGCCACTGCACCGATGTCAAACATCGCTCGTGCTCCCCCAGATGTGTTGAATGCTTCTGCACCAACAACAACGGTACCACCATGTTGAATGTAGTTGACTGTGGAAAAGTCATTTCCATCGCGGGAGAGACGGCCGGCAACACGGAGTGTACCGCCACCAAAAATCAATTCACTTCCGGACCCGTAAAGGAGATTATTCTCGTTCCCACCACCATTGATCCCTACTTCATACTGCCCCGCTTCGATGCGCAATTGCCCCACAATGGTAGCGTCACCATTTTGCCCAACAACTGT
>JAUHYX010000095.1 GCA_030426285.1 bacterium | reverse complement strand
GTTACGACGAATTGTATAAATCAGGCGTCGACAGTCTCATGTTGCAATTTGCGCTCGACAGCGCTCTGAGTTTTGTAGATGGATTCTACAAGGGAGGTCTGCTCAAAAGAGATTTTTGGTTGAGGATCCACAATCCAAGTACTGAAGATACTTGGCGTGGGGCGATGGGGGTTGAAGTAGAAGCTGGGGACTTGTTTAGTAATGGTAAATTGTTCGCATTAGTGCGCTATTGGTGGTTTGGAGAAATGCGAATCTCAGTTTGTCAAAGAGTCGAAAACAGGTTTGTCCGGAAAATCAACATTAATACTGGAACTATGGTGTTTGATTTCGACTCTATTTGTGATATAAATGGAGATGGAGCGTTGGACTATTGGGAGGCATGGTATCCTCCGTCTGGCTGTTGTCCAAGGTTCTCAAACAACGTGTACCTTCAGAAAACAGATTCGATCGCGTTTTCAGAGCCAATCTATTTTATAAATCCAAGTTTCTTCCCAGAGGAAAAAATTGTTCTTGGATATGGTTATGGACAGCCCGAAATAGTTGAGTCGTATGCGTATTCTTGGAATGGTTATCAATTGGACACAATCGGATACGTGTACCCTGCCCAAGACACTACGGAATCGTACTACATTACTAAGCAGTACTTTTATCAAGGACACAACTTTGATACCATTCGTAAGTATGGGGAACGTATAGACTCATTCCCTGACTTCTACCCATGGAATCTATTGCGAACTGAAGATTGAGGTTGGTTGCTTGTCGTTTGAGCGAGACCAATAGTCCCATCTCATTGACCTTTTGCACCAGTCTGTGTGCGACCACATGCATGTGTATTGGAAATTGCACCATACCGGGTACAAACGAGAATAAGGAGGAGGAGGGAGGTGCTTCCCCAGGGTTGCACTCGCTGGCGCTCGTTTACCTTCGACAACCCCTCGACAAGCTCGGGGCATCGGCTCAGCCAACAATGCGCAACGAAATTGTCAGCAGCGGCACGCCGCGTCTCTACACCCCCCCCTTGAAACACACGCAATGCTTGTGTATATTAAGCCGTTGTGCTCAAACTGACTAGCCGCTGCTGTAGCGACTGCCGTGAGCTCACAAAATCTGTCAACTCCTACAACCTAAAGGTGGTATCTGTGATACCCTCATACGAACAATGCATGCGCCCTGTATTGGAATGCGCTCGTAATGGTGAGGTGCATGTAAAAGACATGCGCAAGTACGTTGCGGAGTATTTCAAGTTCACAGATGAGCAATTGCGGATTAGAATTCCTAGCGGCAAACAACCACTATATGCCAACAGAGCTCACTGGGCGAAAACATATCTAGTTAAAGCGGGTTTACTTGAGGCGACACGTCGTGGATATTTCACGATTACTGAACGGGGCAAAGAAGTACTCGCTACTCCAGGCATAGAACTGAATTCCAAGTACTTAAACAATTTTGAAGAGTTTGTTGAATTCTATGATCGACCCAACGGTACAACGGAGCAAAATCAAGGCGTCGAAATCGTAGCAGAGTCGACCTCCCTTACACCGGAAGAAGAACTTCGCATGGCATATGAAAGGGTACGCAACTCACTTCAGAACGACATTCTGCAACGTGTGCGAAAGGTAGACCCAAGTTTCTTTGAACAGATCATCGTAGACCTCTTGCTGGCCATGGGGTATGGTGGAGCAACTGAGAACGCCGGACGCACTCTCGGTAGGACCGGTGACAACGGAGTGGATGGAGTCATAGACCAAGACCCACTTGGTGTTGATCAGGTGTATCTACAAGCAAAGCGCTACGACCAAGGCAACACCATCGGTCCAGGCGCAATCCGCGACTTCTTTGGTTCGTTGAACCTACACAAAGCCCAAAAAGGCATCTTCATCACTACCTCAGATTTCACAGCTTCGGCAAAAGATACAGCAGCCAATCTTGGTACCCGTATTGTCCTCATCAACGGCAATGAACTTGCCAACCTGATGTACAAATACAATGTAGGATGCCGCACCGAAGAAGAGTTGCACCTAAAAGACATCGACGAAGAGTATTTTGAGGGTGGGGGATGAGGGGGATTGGTTTGGGGTAAACAAACTCACTTGCTGAATTTTTTAAAGAGAATAAATATAATGACAATACATGACCACAAGTGAATACATAGATAGCTTGAACCAAAGGTACAAGCTCGGAAACGCCACTGAACACACGTTTCGGGGTGATCTGCAGCAGCTGATAGAAAGCTTGGTGCCTTCGATCAGGGCTACCAACGAACCGAAGCGGCAAAAGTGTGGCGCACCAGATTATATCCTTACCAAAAGAGATATTCCAGTTGGTTTCATTGAAGCCAAAGACATCGGGGATAAGGACCTTGAGGGGAAAAAGAAGTCGGGCAACAAGGAGCAGTTTGACCGATATAAGGCGTCGCTGAGCAACTTGATATTTACCGACTACCTCAGCTTTTACCTATACCGTGAAGGCGAGTTTGTGACGAATATCTCAATAGCGGAAGTTTCTGATAAAGGAGTCACTCCATTGCCAGAAAACTTTGGGCGCTTTGAGAATCTCATCAAAGACTTCTGTACGCATGTAGGCCAGACAATAAAAAGCCCAAAAAAGCTTGCACAGATGATGGCCGGCAAAGCTCGATTATTGTCTGACATTATTGAGAAGTCGTTGACAAGTGACGAAGAAAATCAGGAGAACAGTACGCTGAAGGATCAGATGCTGGCGTTTAAGCATATTCTGATTCACGATATTACCCCACAAGGGTTTGCCGATGTCTATGCACAGACGATTGCCTACGGCATGTTTGCAGCTCGTTTGCACGATCCAACCTTAGAGAACTTTAGCAGGCAAGAAGCGGCTGAGCTCATTCCCAAGTCCAATCCGTTCTTGAGAAAACTTTTTGGATACATTGCTGGACCAGATATAGACGACAGGATCAAATGGGTTGTTGAAAATCTCGCCGAAATCTTTTTGGCGTGTAATGTTGAGGAGATACTCAAGAACTATGGAAAGTCAACGAAGATGGAAGACCCCATCATCCATTTCTACGAGACATTCCTGAGTGAGTACGATCCAAAGCTGCGCAAATCACGGGGTGTGTGGTATACTCCGCAACCGGTGGTTGATTTCATTGTTCGTGCAGTTGACGATATTTTGAAAACTGAGTTCAATTTGCCGCAGGGACTCGCAGATACAAGCAAAACCACAATCAAAGTTGATACGCAAGAGCCGGATAAGCGTTCATCTACTGGCTACAAGCATGTTGAGCAGGAAGTACACAGAGTGCAGATACTCGATCCGGCAACGGGTACGGGTACGTTCCTGGCAGAAGTGATCAAACTCATACACAAAAAGTTCAAGGGCCAGCAAGGTATTTGGAGCAACTATGTGGAACAACACTTGTTGCCACGCCTCAATGGTTTTGAGTTGCTAATGGCCAGTTATGCCATGGCGCACTTGAAGCTGGATTTGCTCCTCACGGAAACGGGCTTCAAACCTACGTCAAACCAGCGTTTCCGTGTATATCTCACCAATAGTTTGGAGGAAAGTCACTCCGATACCGGTACACTCTTTTCTTCGTGGCTCAGCGCTGAGGCCAATGAAGCCAACCACATCAAACGCGACACACCCGTGATGTGTGTGATTGGTAATCCGCCGTACAGTGGTGAGAGCGCTAACAAAGGTGAGTGGATCATGAATCTCATGGAGGATTACAAAAAAGAGCCAGGTGGAAAAGAAAAGCTGAAAGAGCGTAATCCGAAGTGGGTAAATGATGATTACGTTAAGTTTTTGCGCTACGGTCAGCACTACATTGAGAAGAATGGCACTGGTATCTTGGCATTCATTAATCCCCATGGATTTTTAGACAATCCAACGTTTAGAGGAATGCGTTGGAATTTGCTCAAGACATACGACAAAATATTTACGATTGACCTGCATGGCAATAGTAAGAAGAAGGAATCAGCACCAGACGGAAGTGTTGACGTCAATGTGTTTGACATCCAACAAGGCGTGTCTATAAATGTATTTGTCAAAACTGGAATAAAGGGTCCCAACGAATTAGGGAAGGTTTTTCACTTTGACGTATACGGAAAGCGCGAATACAAGTACGAGTTTTTGCTACAAGAAAAAATCGATTCAATTCCTTTCAACGAGCTCCCGAACAAAGAGCCAATGTTCTTCATGGTTCAAAAAGACTTTGCGCTAGAAGAACAATACAATAAAGGAATAGACTTAGACGAGCTGTTTCCCTTAAACAATGTTGGGATTGTGACATCAAGAGACTTGTTCGTTATCGATGAACGAAAAACCGTCTTACAACAACGAATGATCGACTTTTTTGAATTAACAAAGGAAGAGATTTTCTCGCGCTTTCAATTGCGTGAAAACAAGAGCTGGAAAATCGAAGAGGTTAAGATCAAAGCAAAAGAATTTCAAGAGTCCGCTTTGCAAAAAATCTCCTATCGCCCCTTCGACAGTCGTTTCATTTATTTCGACAAGCACTTCATTGAAAGAAGTAGAGATGAGGTGATGCGACACTTCCTATGCAGAGAGAATATTGGATTGGTATTTTCTAGACAATCTACTGACGTCAATTGGACAAACATTCAGGCAACGAGAAGAATGATCGACAATCGATATCATTTTAGCTACAAGGGTATTCCAAGACAAGCCCCACTGTACACTTACTTAAACGAGTCGAATCACCACACAATGGCACAATCAGGTTTAAGATCTCCCAACCTAAACCTTGAAATAGTTGCCAAAATCGCAGAAAAGCTTGGACTCACCTTCACCAACGAAAAAGAAACCACGGCGAATACATTTGCACCTATTGATATCCTCGACTACATCTACGCCGTGTTGCACTCACCCACGTACCGAGAGAAGTACAAAGAATTCTTGAAGATTGATTTCCCGCGAGTGCCGTATCCGAAGGACAAAAACACGTTCTGGAAACTAGTGAATCTTGGCGGAGAAATACGGCAGATTCACTTATTGGAAAGCCCAACAGTTGAGCAAAACATCACGCAGTACCCTATTGACGGCACCAATGTAGTGGAGAAGCCAAAGTACAAAGATGGAAAGGTGTTTATCAACGACACACAGTACTTTGACAGCGTTCCCCCCGTAGCCTGGGATTTTTACATCGGTGGATACCAACCTGCGCAGAAGTGGTTGAAAGACCGCAAAGGCCGAACGTTGGAATTCGACGATATCTTGCACTATCAGAAGATCATTGTGGCCCTGACAGAAACAGACAGGTTGATGAAGGAGATTGATATGGTAGGTGTTGAGAGTGAGTAAGGAACCTCGTTATGATCTTCTCTGAAAAAGGTCCAAATATTCCTTTGTCGCTGGTAAATGCGACCGAGGAGGGGCGGGTAGTCTTCTTTTGTGGAGCGGGAATATCCTACGATGTTGGTTTGGTTAATTTTGAGGGTCTCGTAAAGAAGGTAGTTGAACTGTCTGGACTTCCACTTGAACGTCAAGAAAGACTTGACTTAGGGCAACAAAATTTTGACAGAGTTTTGCACTCATTTGAGCAGCGACTACCTGGTAGACGTAACGGGGGTGAACTTCGAAAGCATATATTTAATTCTCTCAAACTAGAACAACTAGAAGTCACGTGTACTGGTACCCACAATGCTCTTCTCGAATTGTCCAAGAATAGACAAGGAATCACGAAACTCGTGACTACCAACTTTGACAGAGCTTTTGAGCATATCGCCTCTAAAACAAACAACCCACACAAGAGCTATATTGCGCCTACTCTTCCTATTCCTAAAGACAGTTCGTGGAACGGCGTCGTATACTTGCACGGTTTGTTGCCAGAACATTTACCGGATAGAACCGGACAACTTGAAAGCCTTGTGGTTACAAGTGGTGATTTTGGGTTGGCTTACCTTTACGATGCATGGGCCTCTAGGTTCATTCATGAATTGTTTAGAAACTATGAAGTTTGTTTTGTCGGCTACAGTATTGCTGATCCAGTCATGAGGTATGTTGTGGATGCATTGTCCACGATGAAGTCAAGAGGAGAAAGAGTAAACAAAGCGTATTGTTTCGTTGAGGAGAGTGAACAAGAGGATTGGCCATTGAGAGCCGTCGAAAAGATCTCATATTCTGCTATTGACAAGCAGCATTCAAATTTGCATGAAACCCTGCAAGCGTGGGCAAGAATACATACAAAAAGGGAGGAAGGAAAGGAGGTCATTCTCACCGAAAATGTGGACAGACTTTCATTAAAGGACAAGATAGACGGTGTTTTTGCTGAAACAGTCTGTTGGGTTGTGGCTGATAGTTCCGGCGTTCCTGCCAAGTTGTTTTCGGAACTAAATCCCAAACCTAGTTGGCAATGGGTAAACTACCTCTTTAAGTCTGGTGAGTTCTGTCCAAACTATGTACAACCTAACTCATGTAACACGGCTCAAGTAACCTCAACCTTGTGTATAAAAGATGCTCTGTTTTTGACTTCAAATCCAAGTAGTAGAAGATTGAGCAAGCCAGTACACTATATCGCTCGATGGATCGCAAGCCATTGGCAAGAACCTGAAATGTTTTGGTGGGCATACACACAACATGGGTTTCTGCACGACCAACTTAAGTTCTTTATCGAAACCAAGATTGCATCTGACATAGATTCTAATGATGAGAATCCAATTGAGACTGGATTGATTGCAGCATGGAGACTATTGTTGCAAGGCGAGTTCAAGAATTCCAACCAAAAGATGTTTCTTGGAGACTGGAATAGAGATATTAAACGATTTGGTGTAGATTTCGGAACGATTTCAAACTTGCGAAAACTGCTCTCACCCAAAGTTAAACTACGGTCGCCCTCTTTTGGGGTGCATTCTTCAAAGCACTCAGTTGGCAAGTCATCATTGTCAGATTACTTTGATTTTGAAATTGTATTCCAAGTTGACTATGTGCGAACCGCGATAAGAGAACGAGGATTTTTGCCTGATCCAGAACACAGGGTGGCTCTACTGAATACATTCGAGGATTTGTTGCGCGACACCCTATTGTTAATAGATGAATGTAACACTGAAGAAAAAGACTCAGTGCTTTCCTGGCAAGATTTGCGATCTATAGAACCACATAAGCAAAACGATCATAACTATTCCGAATGGGTAGCATTGATTGAACTAGTTCGAGACAGTTGGGACGTGTTGAACTCGACTGACAAAGTGAAAGCTTGTGATGTTGCAGTAAAATGGTGGCAAGAACCGTATGTCACGTTCAAACGATTGGCGTTGTATGCGGCGACAAAGAATGATTTGTTAGGTTCTTCAATCTGGCTCGAATGGATAGTCAGCAATGAAGCTGACATTCTGTTCAGCCATAACACAAAGCGAGAGGTTTGTAGGTTGTTGGCAACCGAAGGTGCCAAATTGAGTGCTGAAGAATTGGAGACTCTGACCAAGAGCATTCTGAATCCTCCAAGTGAATCGGAAGATCTTGTATCTGGTGAAATTGAGTATGAACAGTGGCTTCGCCTAAAAAAGCTAGAACTATCAGGAGCAAATTTAGCGCCAGAAATTTGTTGTCTAGTAGTGGGAGAAGAATACGAAATTTCTGACAATCAAAGTGAAGAATTCAATTTCTATATCTCGGAAGGTTGGAACAATGAGATTCAAACAGTTGAAAATGAAATTAAATTGCCGAGTACGATAAGTGAGATTGAAAGTTGGACTGAACAGTTGCAACCTAGGGATCTAACCTTTGGTCACGAAGGGAATTGGAGGGGGATCTGCAGGAATAGACCTATTCGGAGTATGCATGCACTTTTGGCTGCCAATAATAACGAAAGTACTGATGAGCAATTATGGAATATCGCATTTCAAGAATGGAGTGAATTGTCTTGCAACATTGAACTTTCGCATGTGTGCAAAAGATATTTGGGTGGCATACCAGACGAAGCCTTGAGCACTTTTGGTTCTGCATGGTGGTTCGACAAGATCTCTCAGTCGAATCAGCTAGACGACAAAACAATCTTATATGAAGTCGGGTTTAGAATCCTAGAGGCACAACTTAAGGAGGCGAGTTTTAGTGCAATTGAGTTTGAATATGAAAGTCAACAAAGTATTTCACACTTTTTCAACACTCATTTTGGTCTGATCGCTCGTGGCTTTCTAAGCTTATGGACCAGTACTGGACTGTCTGATGAGCAGGGTATCGACGCCGACTTTAAGGAAGTTTTTAATCGACTATGCGAGCATTCGAGCGGCCCAATTTGGGATGGCGTGTTTATGTTAAGTTTAAATGCAACGACACTGTATAGAGTCGATCCAAAGTGGGCAGAAGAGCAACTGATACCTTTGTTCTCAAGGGAACAAAGGAGTAAGGCACTGTTGGTTTGGAGAGGATACTGCCTCTCTAGGAGATGGTATGGGCCTCTAAATTCAAAAATTTGGCCTTCCGTCTGGGGAGTCTTAGAATATGTCCTGGGTTCCGGAGAAGAGGACACAACCTCAATACTAAAAGAATTAACTCCTTTCTTGTCATATATTGCGATTCTGCAAGAAGAACCACTTAGGAGTATAGAGTTTATAACCTCATTTAAGAAGTTGTCAGAACCCATTTTAACTCAATGCCTAAGAGATATATCAATGTTTGCAGGTCGTTTGGAAAGTAAGGATGCCTTTTGGCAAGATAAGTTCGAGCCATTTTGGAAGAACGTCTGGCCAAATAGTAGCAATTTAGTAAGTGAAGAAAACACAGAAACACTGATTGATCTGGTGCTGGGATTGGATGCGTGCTTTCCGAAAGCCGTTGAGCTCCTTAGAAACTGGTTTACACCCATTTCTTATCCTGAGTTGAAGATAAGGAAGCTAGAAAAATCTTGTAACTGCAAAAATAATCCCAAAGGTTCGTTGCATGTACTTGACAACATTATAAAAGAAGGAGCAGATCTGCATGAAGTCAGATTTCTAAACTCTTGTCTTGACAAAATTGCAGAATCAATGCCTGAGTTAGTTGAGGAGCAGGCGTATCGAAGACTGAGAGCACAATGCGGTGTGTAACTATGCCATACTCATTGTCTGACACACTTTCTTCCTCGCAGAAAACGGCTACCCACCAGTCGACCGCGACGAAGTGTACAAAGAGATTTTCGAACAAGCCGAAAATTTCAAAAAGTATCAGCAGGGAAGGATTTGAGCGGTTGCACGCACAACAATATTGTAGAGACGGGGCGTGGCACGTCTAACCTGCTAATTGTCCTGTAGGGACTTTGATTAACTGACGATTTTGCAAATCACGACGGTATTTTACCCAATTGGAGAGAACTGTGAAAAGATTGTTGTCTGCTTTCGGCGCAATTGCATTTATGTTGCTATTGGGGAATTCGTGCGCACCGCAAGAACCTTCGAAGCGAGTTGTTTCTTTTTGGGTTTGTATTGAAGTAGCAACTTCTCCTCACAATAACAATGCCTATTCAACAGCGACAATTGTTGAAGAATTTAGCGATTCAGTTGCAGTGACCATTTTGGATGAGAGTCGTCCGAGGTTCACCGAAATAGCTGCAACCATCGCTGAGCTTCGCAACTCAATCCCACCAATTCAGCTAGAGGCAATCCTGGATTCCTCCTACTACGGAACCTACCTAGATATGAATTGGGCTACAGGGACTATTGAAGAATTTAAGGTTGTTTATGGAGCGGACCTTTTTGAGCCGGAGGTGTTTGGTGAGCTGGAACACCTGTTCGAGAATGATCAATTTCGCCTGACGTTTGATGGAAACACAAATTTAGTTGAAATCAATTCTAACTCCATATTCTACAAGCGACGGTCACAGATATCGTTGACAAGTGATACATTGATATCTCTACAATATATTGACAGTCAAGGTATGTACTATATTGAAGAATTCAGGCGCAATTTTAAGAAACTAAAGGTTCAGATTGTGCCGGGGCCAAATTTCAAGTCCAGACAGGAATTTGTACAAGACCGAATTTCTAGAGGACTCCATTCCTTTTCTCCTAAGTACAACAACTGGGAACCAATGTGGAATCACGAAGACTTCGATTCGGGCAGAACTCGGATTTTGGATAGGTAGTTCATGTATTACGAACTTGGTCGAGGAGTTCTCGATTCTTGACAACCTTATTGCTTCGTCTCTTCTAGGGTGCTAGCGCAGGAGAGGTTAGGAGCTTACCCCCAGGGTTGTACTCGCTACGCTCGTTGCCCCTGGGCTAAGCAACTATGGCCTTGCGGGCATCGGGGCGTGCCAAATAATTGTAGAGACGGGGCGTGCCCCGTCTTGGCGTGCCCCGTCTCCCGAGAGAAGATTTGCACGCGAATCAAATGTTAGTTTTTTTTGAGACGCGGCACGCCGCGTCTCTACAGATGAGGCATTCATCTAGAAATTAGGGGTATCAAGCGCACCTAGTTGTAGAGACGGGGCGTGCCCCGTCTTGGCGTGCCCCGTCTCCCGGGTGAAAATGGGCACACGTAATAAATGTTGGGAGTTTATGAGACGCGGCACGCCGCGTCTCTACACGCAATAATTTAAACCACAAAACCCCAGAAGCCGTATGGCAACTGGGGTTACGTTGTGTTCTGTACACCCGAGAGGAGTCGAACCTCTAACCTTCTGATCCGTAGTCAGACGCTCTATCCAATTGAGCTACGGGTGCAAGGGTATATTTTCGTGAGTTCTTAAGCGTCGAGAGAAGCTACAAACAGAGCGAGTTTGCTCTTCTTGTTTGATGCGTAATTCTTAGGAATTACACCATGTGCTACTACGCGGTCCAAAACCTGCTGCGCTGTGCGCAACTTTGGTTCGGCTTCTGCGCGTGTTGTACATGCTCTTACGTCCTTCATGGCAACTTTGACGGCCTTTTTGTTGGCGCGGTTGTACTCTTGACGTCGCTTGCTTTGGCGAACTCTTTTTACTGCTGACTTGTGATGTGGCATATGGTTATTAATGCGCTATCGTTATTAATACAGAGCAACAAAATTACTATCTTCTGTATCCCAATGCAAGAAAAAAATGAGATGTGATGAAAAGTTTTAAAGTTCTACCCGCTGTTGTGCTTGTTCTGAGTAGTGTCATGCTGCCTGGTTTTCTGCGAGATGTGGGGACGTTGACGGTCGATTGGCGGCAGCATTCAGCCGATTCATGCCGTCAAGGCGATGTTCTGTTCCTCTCTTGGCGCGTTCCTGTTGATGCCATTGCCCCTATTCTCGCTGATTCGCAATACACGGCCTATGTCATCGATGCTGACAATGCTCAAATTGAGCCGCAGTGTCCAGTAGAGATAGTGTTGCCTACAGAAGATTCTGACGATTCTATAAAAGAAGCCCTCGTTCTCTGCGCAATTCGGCCCCGAACTACCAAACAATTGCCGGCTGGTATGTATCACCTTGCGATTGAATTAGCTAGTAGTGAAGCCACTCTTGTGAGTTCACAAACGCAAGTGCATGTGGTGGCAGAATTGCAGACGCGGGGAAGTGGACACCGCATGCGGCTGGCAGAAATGTTTCGCATTGCCGGTACCAAACGGGCCAATTCGATTCTCGGACAGGCTATCAACCATATGGGCGTTCGGCCTGCGCCTTCCTCATTGTGCATGCAGCGCTACCAAGCCTGGCAGACACAATCCGAACTTCCCGGCAGTCCCGATCAACAAGATCCGCAGAGCAAGGTCTTTGAGTTTGAAATGAGTCTGCGCGCACAGCAGTCTTCATCAGCCGATTCACATTGATATTCGAGCAGAAAAATGTATTTTGCCAACCTATAATGTATTCCCTTCAATTGATGGCTTCACATCTGATATGGAAATAAAGCACCGTTTGGTTTTACCGGACATCAAGAATCTCGACAACCTTGATGTATACCTGCAGAACGGCGGGTTCGAAATGTATAAAAAAGCTCTCACCATGGGATCCGATAAGGTGATCGATGAGGTGAAGGCTTCGAAACTCCGCGGTCGCGGGGGCGCTTGCTTCCCAACTGGGCTCAAGTGGAGCTTCATGCCGAAGTCCACCGACAAGCCAAAATACCTTTGTGTGAATGGCGATGAGTCGGAACCGGCGTCGTTCAAAGACCGTCAGATCTTCGAAGACAACCCGTTTATGCTTATCGAGGGTATGTTGATCGCAGGATATGCCATGGGCATCGACCATGTGTTCTTGTATATCCGCGGTGAGTACCACAAATGGGTCGCCATTATAGAACGCGCGGTTGAAGAAGCGTATGCACGCGGATTTATCGGCGAAAAAATGAAGGGAACATTTGGCGGCGATTACAAGGTTGAAATCACGGTGCACAAAGGTGCCGGCGCGTATGTGTGTGGTGAAGAAACCTCGCTCATGACGTCACTTGAAGGTGACCGCGCCTATCCAAAAGT
>JAUHYX010000319.1 GCA_030426285.1 bacterium | reverse complement strand
GTCTACGTTGATCCCTAAAAGTTTGCGAATAGGCAAACCTAAATTTTTGGCCATATCTCCCACATTTGCCAGAACGATACCAAATGTTAGGATGGCAATTGGACCACTGCCATCGATAAAGTGCACAAGAGAATTGAGCAAAAAGATAAAGCCCAATGTCAGCATATAAGAGAGTGATTCACCGCGCAAACTTCCCATGAATCGCGCCCAAATCACACCAGCAACAATGGCTGATCCAACACCAATCGCGAACTGAAGAATCACATCAAGGGAGATACTAAACCACGAAATAGAGCCTTCCGCTGACGAGCCAGATTGAGCCACCCAGATGTCTATAAACACAATCACCGAGATGATAATAAGTACATCTGCCAGCGCGGGTTCGAGGTTCATCATGGTCTTTACTCGGTCTGAGACACGCAGTTTAGACACTACTGGGATGATAATAGCAGGGCTGGTTCCGCCTACAATGCCGCCAATCATGAGCGAGAGAATGAGATCTAACTCAATGACATATACGCACACTATGGTAGTTAACACCAGTGTCAGGCCAAAGATAAGTACTGACAAGAAGATGGATTTACCAGCCTCCCTGACAACGGTTTTTAACTCGAGGTCGAGGCCACCCTCGAAGAGAATGATGAGCAAGGCAAGCATGCCAAAGGGTGGAGCTACCTGCTCGACAATCACATTCTGCACCGTCTCTGCATTCACGAGCCCAAGTACCGACGGGCCAAGCACAACACCCAGTACCATGAGCATGATAACGGATGGAACCTTGGTTATTCTAAACTGAATATTACCTAGAAAACCCACCACGATGATGCCGCCTAAAAGCAGCAGAATCATATCGACGCTAAGATCCATACGTAGACTCGTTGACAGATGGTATTAGAAGGTGCGCCCTTTCCACTCCACACGGCGCTTGAATAGTAGGAAAGGTACAACGAATTCAAGACAAATGAAAAACAGTACACCCACTGGTGTAAGTATGGTGTATTTCAACAAGTTAAGCCATCTCATTGACATAAATAATATGGTCGCATCACCCAATAGGCGTATGCCACAAGCCAGCACTACACCAGGCCACCATTGAACAAGTGCACTCACACCAACGGCAACAAAGAAAGAAACCGACGATAACACGAAGATCCATGCACGCCAACCAAGGCCTTGTCCTCCAGTCGTCCACCGATGCAACTGATGCATAAACGCACGCAGCGTATGAAGCGCTCCGGTTTCCACTTTCAGTCTGTACGAGGGTGCATAACGAATCTGATATCCGCGTTTTGCTACACTTTGAAGCAATGCAAGGTCTTCGGTAACGCTAAACGGAATATTTGGGTATCCACCAAGTTCGCGATACACATGCATGTTGATACCGATGTTGTTTCCAAAACATCCCAGTGGATGCCCCAGCGCGACACCGCCGCTAGCAAGTGAGTGATTAAACAACCACTCCATCAACTGCATCAATGCCGGGAACGTGGATTCGCGCACAACAGTAAACCCGCATGCCATTGCAACGCCGGGTTCTGAAAGCAATCGCACCATTCCAGTTACCCATTCCTTTGTCACAGTGCAGTCTGCATCAGTCATAAGTGCAAACTCAGTATTCACGCACATGAGTCCAGCATGAAGTGCACGCGTTTTTCCTCGCAATGCAGCGCTCTCACTCATTTCAGGAGAAATGGAACGCACTCTATTGGGATATTGACGCTCGTATTCCGCTACAATATCCCCTGTCCTGTCTGTGGATTCATCATTTACAACCAGGATATTCAGCTTGTCAGTTGGATAGTCTGATTTCAGCAGTGAGTCTAGGCACGTACCAATGGAATGCTCTTCATTTCTAGCAGGAACAACAACGGTGACTGCCGGCATATGCTCGGAGGGAGAATTGAGTATTCTTTGGCATTGACGGCGTTGTTTGGCTAGACCAACGATAAAAAACAGGCTGCGGATTAGATATACCAAACATCCAATTAAGGCTATACACTGCCACAGAGTCAGTTCAAACATTTACTCTCATACAACGTCTGTTTGGTACTTCTAGAATTATTGAACGCAAGTTTGACAATTCTGCTAAGAACACAAAATGAGAAGCACTTGAAAGACGATAATACAGACAGCAATTCATCAACTTCCGACTCGACAACGACTTCAAGCTCTGGCAAACTCAATTTGCTTGATGGTCCAATTACCGCTACGTTTTGGCGCTTTTCTATGCCCTTGTGGTTTGGCTTTTTAGCCAATGTACTGTACACATGGGTGGATCTTTATTTTGTCTCGAAACTCGGTGAAAACGCTACGGCGGCACTCGGTTGGGGTGAACAAGTGATGTTCATTCTTTTCTCAATTGGTTCGGGATTTCTCACTGCTACAGGAATTGTAGTTGCGCGCCGGATCGGCGAACAGAATCACCAGGGTGCTGTTCACACTGCGCAGCAGGC
>JAUHYX010000094.1 GCA_030426285.1 bacterium | reverse complement strand
ATTCGAGGACATCAAACTTTGTGTACACGGAGAATCCAATGCCATCTGCATTCCAACCAGCAGAACCGATTGCGGGAACTTCACGTGGATAGTCAAATTGTTCGTCGGATAAATTGACTGATAGCTCTAGGGTTAGTGTATCTACACACTGAATTGTTCCTGTGCTATCAAGATGCAAAGCAACTCGGTGCCATGTGCTGTCCTTCCAATATGCAATTTCTGTGCCGGAAGGAGAGAGGTACACCTGTCTTGTTCGCACGGAATCTAGGATGCGTGTAGATTTACCAGTAGGCACATGAACAGCATGGTAATCGTAGCGCCATCCATCCCATGTGATTGCGCGTTCATATGGAGTTATCGTTGAGGTAAGTGTAATGTCATGCGCGATATCTTTCGAAACATTGGGCATGTCAATAGCTCCGAGGGCATATGCTTCCCAAGACTCGGTGTCAAATACACACATATACATCTGCTTCTTGTCTCTGCTGGCATTGCTTTTGCGATTGGGTGCAATGAGCGAATCATTCCAGTGCCACAATTGCAATGTTCGTTTGGCTTGCACATGGGGTACACTCGCAAGCGTGTCATTGCCTTCGGGGGTTTCCGGCCAGTATTCTGTTTCTAAGTCGTTGGCCGGTCGGACACCAAACCACAAATACCTGCCATTGTGAGTCCAACTGAGTTTGTTGTGTTCATTGGGAATGTACCAGCCACTAGCAGATTCTGACTCTTTCCCAAATGGTTCGATTTCAGCAAGGATCTCATCTTCTAGTGCATCATAAACAAGTACCATGCCTGCAAACAATCCCTCGTCTTGGTCGCGCTCAGAGTATGTGCACGAAAGTATGTGTGACTCAGGACGCCATTGTAGATTCGCAATATTGCCGTTGTCAATTTCAAGGACTTCTTCTGTGTCGTCGTCAGCTAAATCGTGCACGAGAAGTGTTTGAACAGCGTCGTCTCCGGAAGGCCAGGCGCATGCAAGAGCCAAGTAACTGGACGCAGAATCAAAAGAAAGATCATACACGTTTTGAAAGGTTCGTTCTTCATTTGTCAATGTGTTGAGAACCGTACATGGGTATCCGCGAGCCTGAATCCGATTGTCTTTACCTTTGCCTTTTTCAAAATACTCATCGCTCTGATGAATCATGGCTACCCATTCACCACTTCTTGCAAGTTCGCTTTTCCACACACTATCAATAATCCGAGTCTGACCATCAGGTGTGTGTATTGCTAGGCCGCGAACTTTCTTCTCATTTTTGTCTCCGTATTCAAGAACAG
Organism: bacterium; assembly: GCA_030426285.1. Classification (GTDB taxonomy): domain Bacteria; phylum Bacteroidota; class Ignavibacteria; order Kapaibacteriales; family UBA7675; genus JAUHYX01. Next base: position 11,130 of record JAUHYX010000094.1, on the reverse strand, counting down.
TTGGAGACGGTTCAATTTCGGCAATGAGTACCCTCATTTCCTCCGCCAATTGAATGTTGTGAGCTCTGGAAATACTATCGAGGCGTTCGCCAGATCCCGAGAGTACTAAAGCATACTTCTCACCTCGATCCCTTTCTATTTCAAAGGCTACTGTATTGCCGTCGCGTGCAAGGTGACTCTTTGAAACTGATTGAAAATCCATGATGTCCTGAATGGACAACGCTTGCTGTTCAGAAGCAGAAGCCGCCAGTGAACCGCACATGAAGATGAAGATGAAGAGAAGCAGTACTCGATTGTTATTCATAATGTTGGTTGGTTTCATGATTCAAATGCTTTGCGTGCATTGTTGCAAAATGCAGCTACGAGTGCAGGATCCTTGATGCCATTGGACGAATTGTTGTAATAGCCTCTGCAACGTTCTTAGGTGTCAATCCGCCCGCTACAACTACTGGTTTGGGAGATGTTGTGCACAGTGTTTTCGACACGTTCCAGTCATGTGTCTTGCCTGTTGCACCTCGCGCACCTGTCACGGGATCATAGGTATCCGTTATAAACACGTCGACAACCGATGTATATTGATCCAACACCTGCTGCCAATTGGGAGCACCTATCACGATACTTTTCATCACAACTAAAGTTGGGTGTAGTATTCTCAATTCACGAAGTGTCGAAACCGACTGATTGCCATGTGCTTGTAACACACCACAATGTGTTGTTTCGAGAAGATGCGACAATCGCGCTACAGACTCCGCATACGTAATGAGTACTGCACGGTCTTCAAGGGCGTTGTTTGCAACAATGGTACCAACGTCTTTTGCCGAGCAATCTTCTTTGTTTACGTCTAGGTCCAGTGGAAAACCTACATGAGTTGCTCCGGCGTGAAGCGTTCGCATGACTTCGCGTTCTGTGTGAAATCCTGCTATTTGTATGATCGGAAACAAGTTGGCGCGTATCATTTCGAAACTTACAATTTTCATCTGATTTCTACACTTTGCAGTACATTTGTGTTATGGAGTGTTTGTATATACCGCAGGCAACCGCCGCACATGCTGAAATCGATGTGCTCGAAGACGAGTTGCGTCACATGCGTTCGCTGCGCTTGCGCGAAGGCAGCGAGATTCTAGTATCAAATGGTTCTGGGTTGTTGCTGCATTGTAGAGTTGAATATCTGAACAAGCAGAAGGGTGTTGTAAGTGCGCTGCGAACCATGGCACATGAGCAAAAGCTGCACACTCGCACAACTCTGGTTATCGGAATTCTCGATGACAGGGCTCGCATGGAATATGCAATTGAGAAAGCTGTTGAGTGTGGTGCTACAGATATTGTTCCTTTGGTCTCTGATCACGTTCAAATCAATAAGTTTAATACCGCCCGAGCCCAGCGCAAAGCAATTGCAGCATTAAAGCAATCGCGACAAGCCTGGTTGACAACCATACATGAACCGCTGCCTGGTATTGAACTACTATTCGAGTCTTCGTTCGGGACTTGCATCGGATTTGATGCTGATGCTGTCGTTTCATTTGAGACTTTTCGAAGAGAACCAACAGAAGACGTCGCGCTGGTGATTGGTCCCGAAGGTGGGTTTAGTGAACGCGAGCTGGGTTTGCTACAGGACAGTATTCAGCTCTTTTCGCTTGGCAAGAATCGCCTGCGCGCCGAAACAGCAGCTGTCGTAGCTCTTGGCATTCTACAGTGTTGACTCAAGGAAGAGCGAATTGCAACACTATGTTGCGGACAGTGGTCTCAACTCTTGCAAAGTACGTTCCGCGTGCATATGAATGCAGAGATATGTACCCAGACGTCTGAGGCTCAATTGATCCGACGGCGCGTCCATGTACATCAAAGAGTTGAATGTTAAGTACTTGCTCGCCTGCAACTAGCCCACTTATGGAAACGGATCTGTTGTTTATTTTGAGCCGCAAAGGAGACTGAGTTAAGTCGTTTTCGATGCCTGTTGCCAATGAGTCAACACGCAGCTCGTCGGACTCCACGCTGCAACCGAAGTTTGAAACTACAACACTATAAAATCCGGGAATATTGAGAATAAACACGGTGTCTCGGGCACCGGGAATACCTTTTCCGTTGAAGTACCATTGATACGATTGTCCGCGCGTAGTGCAATACATTGCGTTACCGCTTTTGACAATTGACGGCTTTTCTGGAAAGTCTGCTACCAACACGGCCATGGTTGACGAAACTGTTGTGCCGACTGCATCGGTGACTGTTAAGCGCAATTCTGTTGTGTCAGACACAAATGTTGCAAAGGTGAGCAGACTGGTGGAATCTGTAACTGCATCTCCAGGTGACCAATGTACTTGATACGGCAAAATCCCACCTTGTACGCTAGGGTTGAGGCGCAAATTCCTGCCTCTACACACAACAGTATCTCGCAACTCGAGCGGTGAGAGTGTAAGCTGAACCAGTGTTGGACGAGCAACTAATGAGAGTTCGGGCAACGCCGCATTTGTTGTCTCGTAGTGATACAGTCCAGCTTTGGCATTCGTCATGTTATATTCTTCAAATACAGTGTCTCTCTCAGCTAGCATCGCATTTCCATTGAAAAACCACTGATATGAATTCCCAGGTTGAGGATCGTTTACATACAGTCGTAATGTGGAGCCGCCGCTGACAGTTGTGTCAACAAATCTGCCAATTGTGTCTTGCGGCGCGTACACAAAATTGCGTACATCCGCATTTGGTAGAAGATCGCCAAAGTCGAGTTGATTGCGATGGCAACGGATGTTGGCCATGACTCGTGAGCTGCTAAAGTCTGGTAAAGATGTAAAGTCATTTCCCGAAACATCCAGGTATGAAAGTGTGTCCATACTGGCAAGCTCAGCAGGAATATCTCCACTGAGTTGGTTGTCACTAATGTTGAGAAATGAAAGGTTGTGCAGCTCCGACATCGTCGCAGGAACAGTGCCTGAGAGGCTATTGTCGTTAAGCCACAACGCTTTGAGTGAAGAGAGTTTGTGCAGTGAATCTGGAATTGTCCCTGTGAAGGCATTAAAACCAAAGTCCATTTCCTGCAACGACTTCATGTTTGCATAAACAGGTACAGTTCCGGTCAGAGCATTGTTGTGCAGCCACAACACGAGCAAACCATCCAAGCCGGGCAATGAGTCAGGGAGCGCTCCAGATAAGTTGTTGAACCCGAGATCAAGGCCAACAACTCTGTTGTCTTCAACGGTGACATGTTCCCATTGGTCAATGGGTTTATCTGAAAGCCAGTGATCGCGTTCAAACCAATTGTCGCCATCGGTTGCGTTGTATAGCTCTACAAGCGCCAGACTGTCAAGCCGCCGACTCTGTTGTGCATCTGCAGGACAAACACTAAACAGTGCTTGAAGTAGGAGCAGCGCAAGTAGTTGTTGTATGTGGACACACTTCTTCACGGTTGTGAAAGTAAAACATGTAGAGCTAAAAACGAAGTACCGCGTGAATACTCTCTGCATTGTGGCATGAGATACCAAGTTTAACTATATTGATTTGTGCCCGGAATTACCGACATAGAAGCGCGTATAGCGGCGTTGAACAAACTGCCCGATTCTGCCGAAAAAGCAGAGGGTTTGCTCGATACATCATTTGCTGCGCTTGACGTTGATATCCGTCGCGCCAACCAGTGCGCACGCGCTGCATGGGATGTTTGTAGAAAAACGAAGGACATTGTTGGGCAGATAAAGGCACTTGTGCTGCAAGGGAGAATTCAAACAATTCTCAATCGTCCACAGGTAGCCTTGGGACATCTCTACAAAGCGCTTGAATTTACCGACAAAGTTGAAGATACACGTTCTTTTGCCGCTGTACAGTCTGGTTTGGGACATGCTTATGTTTCCCTCAACGAATACCAACGCGCCCTCGAACATTTTGTTAAGGCGCAAGACGCATGTGAATCTTGCGATGATATTCGCGGCTTAGTGCAATCAAAGATTGGTATTGGGCAGGTCTGCGCCTTGAGTGGCAATGTGGTAACAGCTCTTGAACACTTGCAGACTGCCATGGCGACGGCTCGCCAGCACAACCTAATGCGCGAACAGAAAGACGTATTTATTCGTTCCACTGAAGCCTGCCTCTTAGATGGCAGATGGGCGCAAGCAATAGAATACGCAGAAGTAGGGCTTGGGAATTGTGATCCAGAAGATGTGAAGTCCCTACTCATATTGCATTCAAGAGTCGCAAGGGCACATCAGAAAGATGGCAATCTTACAGCAGCTTGGGAACATGCCAACAAGGCTCTGGAGTTGTCGCGCGAAATCAAACGATCACCAGAGCGCGCAAAAGCGACTGTTGTTTTGGCAGATATTGCTCGTGAAAACGGGGACCTATACCAAGAACGATCGTTGCTCAAGGCAGCCAGCGAGTTGTGTTCTGATATGAATTTGTTGGAGCTCGGGAGTCAGGTTTGGGAATCACTAGCGGATTCATTCGAAGCTTCTGATGAGTATCCACAAGCAGTAGAAGCTTTGAGAATGGCAAGGCAATGGTACTCAAAGTTTCGGGATGAAAGCGAAAACCAGCATGTACTCAATGTGCGTGCCGTGTTAGAGGTAGACCTTCTCAAACAACTAGCAGAATCGCACCACGTTCGGTATGTAGAGCTAGCAAAAGCCTTGGAAGAACTTCAAGACGCCAATGATCACCTGAGTTCTATTAATGAACAGAAAGACAGCATCCTCGAGATTGTTGCACATGACCTCAAGAATCCGCTTGGATCCATTCTGAGCTCAGGCCAACTCTTGTCACTTGGGTTTGCGGAGTTATCTGAGCCCGAACGTGCGAAGTTGCTTGGAGATATTGTTGACCAGTCGACTAATATGTTGGCGATGATTCGCGAGCTGCTTAGTGTTGACGCAATAGAGGATATCAAACTCAAGAAGTTGCATGCGGTTGATATTGTTTCAGTTGCTACATCGGTTTACAACAACAATGTATTGGCGGCGCAGAAGAAAGATATCAACTTTGAGCTTCACTGTGGTGAGCAAGAGTTGACGATTCTTGGAGTACGCAGGTTGTTGATTCAGATTGTGGACAATCTGGTAACGAATGCTATCAAGTTTTGCTCAAGTAACGACAGCGTCATTCTGAGTGTTGAGCGCGCTCATGATAGTGTTCTCATTCATGTTCGCGATACTGGACCGGGTATTTCTTCGGAAGAGATGGACAGGTTGTATATCAAGGGAGAGACGCTAGGTGCGAAACCGACTGGTGGGGAAGAGTCTTCTGGATTAGGTTTGTCGATTGTGAAGAAGCTTGTCGACGACTTCAGCGGAACAATTCAATGCCAAAGTACTCTCGGCCAGGGCTGTCTTTTCACGCTACAATTTCAAATTGAGAGCGGCGAGTGACATCGTTTGAACATTCTCAAAACCCTTGTTCTGCAGAATAGCAGCCGCTGTGTTCGCTCGACTGCCTGTAGCACATGCCACAATGTATGTTTCAACGTCTGTCTCAGGTGTCCACAGTAACACATCCTCTGGCTCTTTCAATTCAGTAAGCGAGTCTTTACGACTATCTGTGTACTTTTTGAGCACGATCACCCCTGTTCTCAGCGTGGCGTCGGTCACTTTCTCGTTTTCAAGACTCAGTATTTGAGCATCTCCGCAGACCTGACATTGCTTATTCATAGGTACATGTAGTTTGCGAATATTCATACTTGCTCCATCAATCATCAGTTGGGTGCCTGAAGCAGGAGCGTCGTTTTTGTTCAATAGGTGTCGCAACCCCACATTTGCTTGCATCGTACCTACCAACATGCTAAATGGAGCAAATACGCCGGCATCTGCGCAGTCTGCAGCATTTCCACTTTGGGCAATGCAGCGATAACATCCACCTTTCTGACCTACTACATGTACCGTACCATGGCTTTGATACAAACCTCCAAACACCGCGGGAATATCCAATTTTTTACAAGCGTCGTTCACCGCTTGTTTGCACTTATGGGAATCTGTGCATTCAAATACGATGTCAGTACGCTGCAATACCTTTTCGAGGTTGTCAGTCACATCTGCTGCTAGCGTTGCTACTTTGCTGTGCGGAAATGAGCGAGCATACGTGGAGGCGCAGTCAACCTTAAAGGTGCCAACATCTTCTGCGGAATACACAAATTGGCGGTGTAAATTTGACAGATCGACAACATCGGGATCAATCAAGAGTATCCGACCGATGCCGGACATCAGCAAGGATTGCAGTACCGGCAAGCCCAAAGCACCTGCACCAAAAATGACCGCAAAACTGTTGTTCAGGAGATGTTGTCCTGACTCACCGATATCTGGCAATTGAGAATGACGAATGAAGTAATTGTCGTATGATGGCAGCTCACTACTCAATGGTCATCTCCGAGAGTGTTCCGGTAAGCCTCAAGAGACCGAGTCTGGATCTATTTGCTTCATACAGCGAACGCAAATACTCAACTGATGCATTGAGGTGTTGAACCTGTATAGTCCGTAAGTCTATAATCGAAATGGTGCCTGTTCGAAAGCGGCGATCTGAAAGTTCAAGCACACGTGCGGAGTTGTTAAACGCGTTTTCACGCATAGTAACAATATCTGCTTGGAGGCTCAATATTTGCTCTGCTCTTTGCACTTCCCGACTGACAAATAGTTTAAGTGAGTCAAGCGCTATCTCTTCAATGTTCTCACGCATTTTAGAAACCTGCGTAGCCGTAGCAGTACGTCCGCCATCGAATAGGTTTATTGACAAGGTGAGTCCAGCGGAATATGCCAGTGGATCCGAACTACTCTCGACAAACGATGTTTGCGCAGGGTCAATACCAAAGGAAGAATTCACAGTAAGACTAGGGTAGTAGTTGCTTCTAGCCACTGTCGTTTGCTCCTGTTGCAATTGCAGCTGCAGAGCTTGTTGCTTAATAAACTGATTTGTTGCCGTTGCATTTTCGAGCAGCTGTTGATCAACAGTGTACTCTGGCACTCGCAGATCTGACACAAGAGACAGCGGCTCATCAGAAGGTAGTGCTAACACGCTGCGAAGGGCATCTTCAGCTTGCAGCACGAACTGTTGTTGTTGCACAGCTGCTGCTGAATCTGAATACACGCTGTTTTGTGCTTGCAGGACTTCAAACGAAGACACTGCACCCACACGATTCTGTGACTCAACGAAACGCAATCTATCCTGTGACAAAAGTAACTGTTCTCGTTGAGCTTGCAACAGTTCTCGCTGCAGCAAGAGGTTGTCGTATGCCAACAGCGTGTTGTGGATGCTTTGTTCAACAAAAATTTCCACATTCTGCTCGGATTGCTGATGCAACAACTCCAACCGAGTCTTGTTGGCACCTATAGCAAAACCTTGAAATACGGTCCACCGCAATGACGCCGTCAACGAATACGAATCATCCGACACGGTTTCACCTTCAGAAGGCATAGCTCCGAACGTTCTCACTGAAGCTGCTGCATCTAAACTCGGATACCTGCCAGCATTGCCCCACGTGTTGTTTTCGCGTTGTACATCTGAAACATACTTCGCTGTACGCAAGCCAAAGTTGTTTGTCAGCGCTACTTCAACGGCACGTTGTCGCGTCAATTCTACGGCAGTGGCAACATTGAGATTCGCTAGGGCAATTACAAAGAACACTGACAGCAGTGAAACATTTTGGCGTATCTGATCAATCATTTGACGTCTTCTTGTCTTTATTTGCATACCAATCGTCTGGATTATCCGTCATATGGTCGTGTAATAAATGCTGAATTTTTGCTTCCTCTAACACCGTCGGCTCAAAGGCCTCATTATTGCTAGTGTCGTTTCGAATTACCCGGAATAGAGCCGCACGGATGCGAGATCCCACAACAATCATAGGGGGGAAGCACACGAGAATAAAGAACGTTGCAAAGAGTATACCGTAGGCAACAGAGATAGCCATTGGAATCAGGAATTGCGCTTGAAAGTCTGTTTCGCGAATCAAAGGCATCAAGCCCGCAACCGTGGTAACTGTCGTCAACAAAATGGCGCGGAACCTAGCAATTCCAGCATTGCGCGCCGCTTCCATTACCGTCATACCACTCTTTATGTTCTGATTGTATTTGGCGAGCAGCACAACTGCATCATTCACAACAACGCCAGCCAATGCCAGCATTCCGTAGAAGCTAAGAATGGTCACGGGAACTCCGGGAGCACCCAAGAATTCTACTCGAAAAACTGTCTCAATCCAGTGTCCTAAAACTGCACAGGCCAGTCCTATTGGTATCAATAAAATTATCAAACCGCCCTGATACCATGACTTAAAGTTCAGAGCAATGACGAGAAACATGACTAAGAGTGCAATAGTGTACCATTGCCCAACTGCCTGGCCGGTTTCTTGTCCTCTCTTTTGCTGTCCTCCATATTCTATATCTACAGAAGGATATCTACTTTGAAGTTCGGGCAAGACAGTCTCTGAGATGTTAGACAAAATTCCCGGAACATCATCGTATGCGTTTACAAGATCTGCTTCAATTCCAACAACCCGAGATCCTTGATAGTGCTTGATATTTACAACACCTCGTTCGATACTATAGTCAACGAGTTCGCCCAGCAAGTACGAAGCACCAGAAGGGGTCTTGATTCGCAAATCTTCTAAGGCACTGAGGCTCAACCGGTCGGCGTCTTGATATCGAACCCAAACTTTGGCTTCTTCCGTGCCTACGATCAATCTTTGCGCCTCTTCACCGAAAAAGCCTTGTCGTACCTGACGCGCGATGTCGTTTTGAGTCAAGCCCAAAGCATATGCCCGTTCTTTCAATTCCAGCAGAACCTCTCGTTTGCCGATTGCTGCATTGTCGGTAACATTTTTTAGTGTGGGATACTGTCTCAATTCTTCCTTTAGAAAGAGAGCAGCAGAGGACAGTGCTTCACGATCCTTACTCAGCAATTGTATAGAAACTGGCTTCCCCCATCTATTGAACGTTTGGACCGAATATTTTTCTGCTTCAGGAACAGAGGGAATGCGCTCTTGAACTCTTTTGAGAACTTCGAAAGGGCTGAAACCATTGTCCTCGGTGTCCAATGAAACAAAGATATTTCCAGCGTGTCCGCCAATTTCACCTAGTTTGTCACTTGACCCCACGGAAAGAGTTGTGTGATGAATGACGCTGTCGCCAATCTCATCATATATTTCCTGGTTTACTGCCCAGACTTCTCTTTCGAGTTCTTTCAAAATTCGAAACGTTTTGTCTTCTCGCTCACCTGGCTTTAAGCTCATTTCAACCGTGAAGTTGTCAAAAGCGATGACAGGGAAAAAGCGAGTTTCAATTGTACTAGTTACAAGCATTGTTACAATGAAACCCACGAAAGCGACAGGAAGAATTACGTAAACATATCGATATTTTAGGGTGTGATCGAGCAACGAGCCATACAGGCCATCTCGAAGAGTTGCTAGAAGTCTATCTGTTGCTGCACGCCATCTAGAAAAAACGGAATTTTTGTTGCTCTTGCGCAGCACCTTGGTGCTAGACAAGTGAGCAGGCAAGACTATTGAAGCTTCAATGAGCGAGAAAAACAAAGCAATGACAACAACCAATGCAACTTCCTGAACAAATGAGAATTGTTCGAGAAACAAGATTGGTAGAAAGGCAATGATGGTTGTTGTAATAGATGTAAACACAGCTGTAAACACATCTTTGGTGCCAATGAGTGCCGCATTAAATACAGTGCGACCATTCTCGAATTCAGCGAATATATTCTCGCCAATCACAATACCATCATCTACGAGAATACCGACGACTAGGATCATGCCGAAAAGAGAAATCATGTTGATAGACATGCCGAACAAGGCACCAACCGCGAACATGCCGAGGAAGGAAACTGGAATTCCAAGTGCAACCCAAAACGAAAGTCGCACATTCATGAATAGTCCAAGAGACAAGAGTACGAGGACAAGTCCGATAAGTCCATTAGACTCAAGCATTTCAATGCGCTCATCGAGAAGCTTGCGGAAGTTCCACATTATCTCCAAATACATCACATCATTTGTTGCATTGAACTCATCAATGTACTCGGCTATAAAATCTGAGATCTCTACAAGATCCTCTTCAGGAAGTTTTCGAATGAGAAATTGTACTGCTGGCTCGCCATTGTAGTACATCATGTTCGGCGTCTCTGCGAACTGTACCTTGACGTTGGATGCTATCTCACCTACGGTGACCACTGCTCCCGATTCAGTGTGTAGCACAGGTATCTCTGCAATATCTTCGGCCTTGGTGCTGCGATTGTTTGACCGTATGAGTAATTCTTCATCTTTGCCGCGAATGCTTCCAGCAGAAATATCTCTATTACCGGCTCTCACTGCTTGCACGATCTCGTCAAATGTCACGCCATATCGTTGCAATTGACTTTCTGAAACCTCGATTGATATTTCCAACTCGGGATAACCAGTGAGGTCGTATTGTGAAATGAGACCACTCTTGAGGAAATCGTTTTCTATTTGTTCTGCCGTTTCTTTTAGAGTTTCGAGTTTGACATCGCCAACAAGAGCCAAGTACAGCACGTCTGTGAGAGCTTTTTGCTTGAACACCACGGGCTTTTCGGCACCGGCAGGGAATCCGGTAATTTTGTCGACTGCGTTCTTAACTTCAATACTGAGCTCCTCAAGGTCAACATTGTCGTCTGCGGTTACCGAAATCATCGCAAAGTTTTCAGATGAAGTTGAGTTTGTCTCTTTTATGCCAACCACACCCTTTAGGGCTTCTTCTATTCGGATTGTGATCGCTTCTTCCATTTCCTCAGGAGAAGCACCAGGGTAGGCAACCTGAACCGTGACATTTTTGGGGTCTTGTTCTGGAAAGAACGAGGTATCCAAAACACCCAAGAGAAAGTACAATCCGGTTGCACAAATCGTGAACAGGACTGCATTGGACCAAATCTTATGCTTGATGAAGAATGTTATGAGGTTCGTCATTCGGCCTCCAACAGCAAGCTGTCTTTAGGTAGGACTGCAACCTTGATACCTTCGCGAGCACCAGGTAGCGACTGTGATACAACTACTTCGCCAGGCAGCAATCCGCGCACAAAGGCTTTGTCTTCATTGAGTCGTACCACATCAACATGGTCCTTGAACAGAAGAGAATCTCTAACAACATATACCTCATCGGAGTTAAACACAGCTGATCGCGGCATCACAAAAACACTGTCTACATTGCTGCC